>CALVZF010000005.1 GCA_944372455.1 uncultured Bacilli bacterium | reverse complement strand
AGAAAAAGAAGAAAGAAAAGAAACAATGTTTCACGTGGAACATATAAATAAGTGCAGAAAAAGAAGAAAGAAAAGAAACAATGTTTCACGTGGAACATATAAATAAGTGCAGAAAAAGAAGAAAGAAAAGAATAATTTATTATTAATCATATTTGATTTTATATAAATACTAAAATTATTTTCTTTTTTAGCACAAAAAATATTAAAAACTCAAAAAAAGTTAAATAACTTTTTTTGAGTTTTTTACCGCACTATTCGTTTTTTGACTCATCATTCATATCTGAATTATCTTTTGAAACACTAGCTATAGTAGAAACTTTTTGATTATCTTTCAAATTAATTAATCTAACACCTTGGGTAACTCTTCCCATTACAGATATTTGTTCAATTGGTAATCTTATAATTATTCCACTATCAGTAATAATCATTATATCTTCTGTTCCATCTACTATTTTAAATGAGACAATACTACCATTTTTTTCTGTTATATTAAGAGCTTTGACTCCTTTACTACCTCTTCTAGTTTCTCTAAAATCTTCAACATTAGTACGTTTTCCATATCCCTTTTCAGTAACAATTAATATTTCATCATTATTATTAGATATTTCAGCACCAACACATTTAGCATTAGCTTCCATATTAATTCCTCTAACACCTGCTGCTGTTCTACCCATTACTCTAATCTCTTGTTCATTAAATCTAACCATTCTTCCTTGATTAGAACCAATTAAAATATAATTTTCACCAGAAGTTTTTCTTACGCTTATTAATTCATCGTTCTCTTTTAGCGTAATTGCTATTTTTCCACTATTTCTAATATTATTAAATTCATCTAATTTAGTCCTTTTAACTATTCCTTCTTTAGTAACAAATAGCAAATAATTATTCTTATCTTCTTGACTAATCATTAAAATTGAACTAATTGTTTCATCTTTTTCAATTGAAAGTAAATTAACAACAGGCAAACCTTTTGATTGTCTACTAAATTCAGGAACTTCATACCCTTTGATTCTATATACTTTTCCCTTATTAGTAAAGAACATAACATAATCATGTGTAGTAAGTGATACTAAATGTTCAACAAAATCTTCTTCATTTGTTGCCATTCCTTTAATACCCACTCCCCCACGGTTTTGTGTCTTATAAGTATCAATAGGCATTCTCTTTATATACCCCTTATTGGTAACTGTTATTACAACATCTTCTACTGGAATTAATGATTCATCTTCAATATATTCAATAGCTGTCATATCAATATTTGTTCTTCTATCATCATTATATTTATTTTTTATTTCAATTAATTCATCTTTAATAATTGAAAGAATTTTTTCATCAGATGCTAAAATCGCTTTTAATTCTTCAATTAATTTTAATAATTCATTTAATTCATCTTCTACTTTTTCTCTTTCTAATCCTGTTAATCTTCTTAATTTCATTTCAAGAATAGCATTAGATTGTGCTTCAGATAATCCAAATTTATTCATTAAACCATTTTTAGCTTCTTCATCAGACTTAGAACCTCTAATCAATTGTATAACTTCATCTATATGGTCTAACGCAATTTTTAATCCCTCTAAAATATGAACTCTTTTTTCAGCTTTATCTAAATCAAATTTAGTTCTTCTAATAATTATTTCTCTTTGATAATCAATATATTTAGAAATAATATCTTTAAGTCCTAATGTTTTTGGTACACCTTGATCTAGCATTAACAAAATTATTCCATAAGACTTTTGAAAGTCAGTATGTTTATATAATTTATTTAGAACAACCTGTGCATTAGCATCTTTCTTTAAAGTTATAGTAATTTTGATACCTTCTTTTAAATCTGAATGATAATCAGTTATTCCTTCAATTATCTTATTGTGAACAAGATCAGCAACTTTATTTTTTAAATCTAAAGTATTTACCCCATAAGGAACTTCATCAATTATAATTTGGTGGCGACCATTTTTTTCTTCTATTCTAGCTTTACTTCTAATAGTAATTGTTCCTCTACCAGTTTCATAAGCTTTTTTTATTCCACTATTTCCTAATATTGTCGCACCAGTTGGAAAATCAGGTCCTTTAATATATTGCATTAACCCTGTTAAATCAATGTCAGGATTATCAATATATGCAACACATCCATCTATTACTTCTCCAAGATTATGTGGTGGAATATTTGTTGCCATTCCAACTGCTATACCCATTGTTCCATTGACTAAAATATTTGGAAATCTTGAAGGTAAAATTGTAGGTTCCTTTTCAGATTCATCAAAGTTTGGTATAAAATCAACAGTATCTTTATTTATATTTTTTAATAACTCCAAAGAAATTTTTGATAACCTTGATTCCGTATAACGCATTGCAGCTGCACCATATCCTTCAATATTACCAAAATTTCCATGACCATCAACAAGTTCATAACGATAACTAAAATCTTGGGCCATACGAACCATAGCTTCATATATACTAGAATCACCATGTGGATGGTATTTTCCCATAACATCCCCAACAATTCTAGCACTTTTTTTGTGAGGCTTATCAGGAGTATAACCAGATTCATACATAGAATATAGAATACGACGATGAACTGGCTTTAATCCATCTCTAAGATCTGGTAATGCACGAGCAACTATTACGCTCATTGAATAATCTAAAAAAGAATCTCTAACTTCTTTTACTATGTTATTTTTTTCTAATTTATCCATTGCTACCCCTCCTAAACATCTAGATTTTCTACATAAGTAGCATTTGTTTCTATAAATTCGCGACGTGGTTCTACGTCTTCACCCATTAATTTAGAGAATACATCATCTGCTTCCATTGTATCTTCTACCGTTATTTGTCTTAAAACTCTTTTGTTAATATCCATTGTAGTTTCATTTAATTCCTCTGCATCCATTTCACCTAAACCTTTCATACGCGCTATATCGTATTTAGTATTTGGCGATAAACTTTTCAAATAATCATCACGCTCTTTTTCATCTAAAACATATTTGATAGTTTTTCCATGTTTAATAACAAATAATGGCGGTTGTGCAGCATATACATGTCCAGCTTCTACAATTGGCTTAAAGAAACGATAGAAAAGAGTTAATAATAATACTCTAATATGGCTACCATCAACGTCGGCATCGGTCATTATTATTATTTTATTATATCTTAATTTATTTAAATCAAAATCTTCTCCAATACCTGTCCCAAAAGCAGTAATAATTGTTCTAATCTCTTCATTTGATAAAGCTCTATCTAATCTAGCCTTTTCAACATTTAATATTTTACCTCTAAGAGGTAATATTGCTTGTGTAAGACTATCTCTCCCCTTTATAGCAGATCCACCAGCAGAATCCCCTTCCACTAAGAAAATTTCAGAAATACTTGCGTCTTTACTTTTACAATCTGATAACTTTCCATAAAAATTAGTTACATCTAAATCACCCTTACGTCTTGTCATTTCACGAGCTTTTTTTGCAGCTAATCTTGCACGAGATGCTGTCATACATTTTTCAATAATAATTTTAGCATCAGTTGGATTTTCCATTAAAAATCTTTCAAAACCTTCGCTAAAAACATTTGAAGCAATTTTTTTAACTTCACTATTACCTAACTTTGTCTTTGTTTGTCCTTCAAATTGTGGATCTGGAATTTTGCAAGAAATAATCATAGTTAAGCCTTCTCTTACATCTTCTCCAGAAAGATTTTCATCATTATCTTTTAAAATCTTATTGTTTCTAGCATAATTATTTATAATTCTAGTCAAAGCTTGTTTAACTCCATCTTCGTGTGTACCACCTTCGTGAGTATTAATATTGTTAGCAAATGAATATACATTAGATGTATAACTAGAATTATATTGAAGTGCAACTTCAATTACTATATCATTTTCTTTACCTTCTAAATGGATTATATCATCATGTATAGGAGTTTTATTTTTGTTTAATAATTCAACGTATGCACTTATTCCACCTTGATAAACAAATTCTTCTTTTTGTTTTTGATTAGGTCTATCATCACATAAAATAATTCTAATTCCTTTATTTAAAAATGCTAATTCTCTTATTCTTGTCTTTAATATTTCATAATCAAATATAGTAGTTTCAGTAAAAATTTCTGGATCTGGTTTAAATGTTACGGTTGTACCTGTTCTATCCGGTGAACACTCTCCGATAACTTCAAGAGGCTTTACAGTATGTCCTCCATTTTCAAATCTTATCATATGGATTTTTGAATTTTGATATACTTTAACTTCTACCCATGATGATAAGGCATTAACAACAGAAGCCCCTACTCCATGTAATCCTCCAGATACTTTATATCCACCTCCACCAAATTTTCCACCTGCGTGTAATACAGTATAAACTGTTTCTACAGTTGATAATCCGGTTTTTTTATGTATTCCAACAGGAATACCTCTACCATCATCTTTAACTGTAATTGAATTATCAGGATTAATTATAACTTCAATATCATCACAATATCCTGCTAAAGCTTCATCAATTGCATTATCTACAATTTCCCATACTAAATGGTGAAGTCCTCTACCACTAGTACTACCAATATACATACCTGGTCTTTTTCTTACTGCTTCTAATCCTTCTAATACTTGAATATCCGATGCATCATAATGTTCTTCTTTCACTTATACCACTTGCCTTTCTATGTGCCCATCTTCTATTTTATATATATAAGACCCTTCTAAAAGTTTTTCATTTATCTGATTTAAATCTGTAGTAGTTATTATAGTTTGTACATCTTTATCTATATATTTAATTATATTATTTTTTTTCTTATCATCTAGTTCACTAAATATATCATCTAATAAAAGTATAGGATTTTCTCCAGTTACTGCTTTAAAAATATCAATTTCTGATAATTTAAGAGCTAAAATACAACTCCTTTGTTGACCTTGAGAACCATAATATTTCACATCTTTATTATTCAACATAAAAACAAAATCATCTTTATGAGGACCAAAAAAAGTATTACCTATTATCAATTCTCTTCTAAGATTAGATTTAAATTTTTCTTTCATTATTTTTTTTATATAATTTTCGTCATATTTTTCTATTCCTAAATTATTTTCATATTGAATTAGCAATTTATTACCATTTGTTATATCTTCATATATATTGTTTAATTTATCATTTATTTTTTTGATAAAATCAAATCTACCTTTATAAATATACAACGCTTTTTCAATTAATTTGTCATCCAATATAGATAAATACTTAGTATCTTTAGATTTGTTTTCCATAAGTCTTTTAAGATATTCATTTCTTGTTTTTAAAAGTTTATTGTAGTCATTTAAAATATTTAAATATTTATTATCCAACTGACCTATTTCAATATTTAAAAATTTTCTTCTAACATTAGGCGCTCCCTTAATTAATTCTAAATCATCAGGAGTAAAAATTATTATATTAAATTTAGATATATAATCAGTTAGTTTTTTTACTTGATTTTTATTAATAAAAACTTTTTTTTCTTTATTAGATAAAAAAAATTCCAATTTTTTTAATGTTTTGTTAGTAGTTACTTTCCCTTTAATTCTACAAAAACTTTCATTGTTTTTTATTAAATTATTATCAATTAATGATCTATGGGACTTAGTTATTCCTAATACATAGATAGATTCTAAAATATTAGTTTTTCCTTGAGCATTGTCACCTATAAGAATATTGATATTATCACATAAGTCTAAAGAAATATTATCATAATTTCTAAAATTTATTAAAGATATATTGTTAAGAATCATTTTAAGCCTATTTTACTCTCCATAAAACCACCTTGATATATAATCAATACTCCTATACGTATATTAATTATATCATAAATATGAGCCAAAAAGTAAAAAAATAAGCAAATTTAGCTTATTTTTTTATTTCTAGTTACTGAGTCTAAACGTGCTGCTCTTAATATTTGATTATCTAGTGAACCATAAGAAATATCCAAAATCAATTCTTTGTTGTTTTTAAAGTAAATTATAGTTTTATCTCCATATCTTTTATAATCTACTATATTTTTTAGTGATATCCAATTACAATCAAAAATTCTAGGTGAATTTGTAGGAAAGAAAATAATATTTCTACTTTCTTCTATTATAATTGGAGATTTATATGATATTCCAATTAGATACTTTGTAGCTTCATGTCTTCCTGTGTAAGAACTACCAAAGAATAAACAACTATCATTAATAATTTCATTAGGAGTTTTTTCAACAATAAATTCTTTTTCTAATTCTATTACTTTAGATTGTTTATTATTAACAGGAATAATTGCTAATGTATCCTCATTAATTTCATATAAATTCATACTCTCACCCCCTAACTAGCGAATGGTTCTACATCTATATAAAACGTAAAGCCTTCGCTTAATTACTTTTTTATCATAAAAAAAAATCGAATTTCGTCGATTTTTAGGTTTTTTTTATTATTTTTGATATTAATATGTCCTTATTGGCAAAATAAGTTGTGTTATATTTTCATTTTCTGTTTCTTTAAGGATTATTGGCTTTATTTCACTATTGAATAATAGAATTACATTTTCAGTTCTGATAGCACGCATTGCATCCATCATATATTTAGAGCTAAACGAAATTATAATATCACTTTCTGTTTCTTTAGTTATATCTAATGTTTCTTCTACTCTACCTATTTCTGGTGAATTAGATGAAATAATTAATTTATTATTTTTTGTTTCTAATTTAATAATATTTTTATCTCTATCACTAGCTAATAATGATGCACGATCTATTACATCAAATAATTCTTGTTTAGGGGCTACCATTTTGATTAAAAATTCTTCTGGAATTAGTTTTGAAGTATCTGGATATGTACCATTTAATAATCTTGATTGAAATAAAATATTATCAAACTTAAATAAAATTTTATTACTAAATACATGTACTTCTAATTTTTGATTATCATCCCTTAAGATTTTAACTAATTCTAATAAGTTTCTACAAGGAATAACAATATTTATAACATTATCAATATTAGAATCAATATTAATTATACTTTTTGCTAATCTATATGAATCAGTTGCAGTACATTCTAAAGTATTTCCAGATATTTTAAAGTTAATTCCAGTTAATAATGGTCTTGATTCTTGGGTTGAAGTTGCAAAAGCTGTTTGATTTAATATTGTTTTAAATGCTAATTTATCTATATATATAGGGTTTTTAGTATCACTCATATTTGTTTGTGGAAATTCCTGTGGATTAATAGCATTTAAATTAAATTCAGCAGTTTTACTGTGTATCCATACTTTGTATTCATCTACTACTTCTATTGAAATTATATTGCCAGGTAGTTTTCTAATAATTTCAACAATATATCTACCTTGCAATACTATACTTCCACATTTTGAAATTTCATCAATATTTTTTGCTTCAATAAATGATTGAATTGTTATATCATTATCACTTGCTGTTAAATATAATCCTTTTTCAGTTAGATCAAATTTTATACCTGATAATACAGGAATTATGTTTTTTGTTGATATAGCTTTTGATACATCTAATAAACTTTCTAATAAAATATCTTTTTTAATTTTCAAATTCATAAAAATACCTCCCCAAATTTTTTATATGTTTATTTTTTTATTATTTTAGTTATTATTGTTATTATTACTGTGGAAACTGTGGAAAACTTTAATTTTCAGTATAAAATATAATAGATTTATATAGTTTTGCTGTGCAAAACTTGTCTAAAAATGTATAGTTTTCAACATAACCTGTTTATTTAACTTGTTCTTTTAATGTAGTTATTAGATTTTTAAGTTGTTTATTTTTTTTCATTTCCTCAGTTATTTTTTCTACAGAATGAATTACTGTTGAATGATCTCTTCCACCAAATTCTATACCTATTTTTGGAAAAGACTCATCAGTTAAAGTTCTAGTTAAATACATAGCAATTTGCCTTGGATATGCGACAGAAGCATGCCTTTTTTTACTTTTCAAATCATCAACAGATATTTGATAATAATCTGCCACTACTCTTTGTATTCTTTGAACACTATTTTTTGTCCCAACTGTTTTATTCAAGTAATCTTTTAAAGCATCAATTGCTAAATCTAGTGTAATATCACTGCCATTCATCATAGTAGCAAATGCAAATAATCTAGTAACTGCTCCTTCAAGTTGCCTAACATCTGACTGACAATTGTTAGCTATATACTCTATTACTTCTTCTGGTACATTATTTCCTATAGACTGTCCTGTAATTTTTTTTATAAGAATATTTTTTCTTAATTCTAAGTCTGGTGGAAAAATATTAACGGTTAATCCCCAACTAAATCTAGTTCTTAACCTATCTTCTAATATTTTAAGATCATCAGGAGATCTATCAGAAGAAATAATAATTTGTTTATTATCATCATATAATTTATTGAATGTGTGGAAAAATTCTTGTTGTGTTTGTGTCGCACTACCTAGAAATTGTATGTCATCAATTATTAGTACATCAACATTTCTATACTTACTTTTAAAATAATCCACATAATCAAAATTAGTTCCCTTTTTATCTTTTTTGTTAATTCCAACAAAGTCTTCAATAAATTGATCACTTGTTACATAAAGGACATTTTTGTTAGAATTGTTTAAAATATAATTTCCAATTGCATGCATCAAATGCGTCTTACCTAGCCCACTTTTTCCATATATAAATAATGGATTATACATTTTACCAGGATTTTCTGCTACAGAAAGAGCAGCTGCATGTGCAAAACGATTACTTTCCCCTACTATAAAATTTTCAAATAAATATTTAGGATTTAGATTAGATTCAATTTTATTTTTAGCAGCAGGTACTCCAATCATATCAACATCTATATCAATATCACTTTCATTGTTTAACTCTTCTTCTAGTATAAATTCTATTTCAAAATTAGTACCTGTAACTAAATTTAAAGTATTTTCTATCATTTCCTTATAGTTTTCTAATAGATGTTTTTTATGTATATGCATTGGTACAACTATTTTTGCTTTCCCATCTTTTAATTCAATTAATTTTGTATCTTTAAACCAAGTATCAAAAGCAAGAGAAGTAATTTGTTCTTTGATTGATGTTAAAAAATTAGACCATATTACTTCAATATTCACACCCTCACCTCCTATAGAAGTTTCAATCTATCTAATATTTTAAACCATATTTGTGGAAAAAGAAACAAAAAACAATAAAATTTTTAAATAAAAAAAATATTAACAGAATTATAAACAACTAATACTTAATAAAATAAGTAAATTTTTAAGTTATACACACCATTGTGGATAAAATAAACACAGTTGTGTAATAAATTATTAACACAGCTGTGGAAATTGTGGAAAACTATAATATTAACGTTAATTACAATAATAGTTTTCCACAGATAGTTGTGAATTTGGGAAATAAAATATTTCCCGGGAAATATTTATTGTAGATTAATATTTTTAGGAAGAAAAAATTCTATTAAGTATTGACAAAAATTAATATTTCCTTATAATTATAGATGCGTTCAAGAAATATCGTTAGATCTGGAGGTGTTTAATAAATGAAAAGAACTTATCAACCAAATAAAAGAAAAAAACAAAAAAAACACGGATTTTTCGCTCGTATTAAAACAAAAGTTATTAAATCAAGAAGAAGAAAAGGTCGTAAAAGACTTAGTAAATAAAATTAACCACTGTTGAACAGTGGTTTTTTGCTAACTTATATATTTAGGAAAAGAGTTGGTTTAAATGAAAAAGTTAAATATAGTTAAAGAAAATAAAGATTTTACTAAAATTATTAATAATAAAAAATATGTAGTAAATAATAATTTTTCTATTTATTATATTGATAATGATTTAAACAGAAAACGTTTTGGTATTACTGTAAGCAAAAAATTAGGAAATGCAGTCAAAAGAAATAAAATCAAAAGACAATTAAAAAATATTATAGATAAAAATGAAAAAATATTTCAAAATTCTAAAGATTATATTATAATAGTTAGAAGAGGTATATTGAATTGTAATTTTCAAGAAATAGAAATTAGCCTAATTGAATTAGTTAGCAAAATAAAATGGAGATGAAAAAATGAATAAACAGAAAAACAAACTTTTAATTTTATTAGCTTGTACAGTATTTTTAATAACAGGATGTACTAAACCATTAAAAGAAGGTAAAAAAGTTGTTACTTATGAAAAAACAGGACAAACTTTAAATGAAAATATTTTATGTAGACCAACAAATGAAGAAGTAATAAAAATCTATGAAGATCATAAGGTTAATGTTGACAAATTAGTTAGTTGTAAAGATTTTAAAGTTACTTCTGGAGGATATGAAGGCTTATGGACAAGTATATTTGTAAAACCATTAGCATGGTTGATATTAAAGATTGGAACTTTAATAAAAAGCTATGGTGCCGCAATATTAATTGTTAGTATATTAATAAGATTAGTTACTTTACCAATAACTAAAAAGACTGCAATGCAATCAGAAAATATGAAAAAAGCTCAACCTGAGATAGAAAGATTAGAAAAAAAATATAAAAATAAACCACAAGATGACCAACAAGTTATGATGCAAAAAACCCAAGAACAATTAGCTATTTATAAAAAATATAATATTAATCCAATGTCTGGATGCCTATTTTCAATGTTACAAATTCCTGTTTTCTTTGCATTTTTAGAAGCAGTAAATAGGGTACCCGCACTTTTTGAAGGAACTTTCCTTGGATTACATTTAGGAACAAATCCATTAGTAGCTCTAACAAAAGGTCAATACTATTATTTAATTTTAATAGCATTAATAATTGTTACAACATATTTTTCATTTAAATTGAATGCAACTGCAAGTTCACCAGATCAAGAAAAGCAAATGAAATTTATGAGTAGATTTATGATAATATTTATATCAATCGCATCATTTAGTTTACCAACTGCAATCGCAATATATTGGATAGCAACTTCAGTATTCACAATTCTTCAAAACTTATGGGTTAAAAGAGAGGTAAATAAGTAATATGAATAAATATAGTTACATTGGTAAAACAAAAGAAGAAGCTATAAAAATGGCATGTGATGAATTAAATATATCAGAAAATGAAATGATAATATCTGAAAAAGAAACAAAACAAGGCTTATTCTCAAAAAAAATAGAAATAGAAGTTTTAAAAAGATCAGATATTGTTGAAGAAATTAAAAACTTTTTGATAAATATAACTGAGCAAATGGGTATAGAAGTCCAAATAGGAATTAAAATTAGAGAAAATACCATAAATATGAAAATGTATTCAGAACATAATAATATATTAATAGGAAAAAATGGACAAACATTAGCCTCATTACAACTTATTGTTAAACAAATGCTACAAAATAAATATAATACTAAAATGAACATTTTATTAGATGTAGAAAATTATAAAGAAAAACAATTAAAAAATTTAGAATATTTAGCTAAAAAAACTGCTAAAGAAGTAGCAACAACTAAAATAGAAGCAAAACTTGAACCAATGAATTCTTATCAAAGAAGAATTGTACATAGTGCACTTACTAATTTTAAAGGAATCTATACAGAAAGTGTTGGAGAAGAGCCAAATAGGGCAATAGTTATTAAACCAAAAGAAGATTAATTTCTTCTTTTTAATTTTTATGATATAATTATCAACAAAAGAAAGGAGTTATATTATGGATGATACAATAGTAGCCATTTCTACAGCATTAAGTATTGGAGCTATTTCTATTATTAGAATTAGTGGTGAAGATTCCATAAAAATAGTAAACAAGATATTTAAAGGAAAAGATTTAGAAAAAGTAAAATCTCATACAATCAATTATGGATATATAATAGATAATGGTGAAAAAATAGATGAAGTTTTAGTATCAATTATGAGAGCTCCAAAAACATTTACTAAAGAAAATATAGTAGAAATAAATTGTCATGGAGGAATTTCAGTTACTAATAAAATTTTAGAAATATTATTAAATAATGGTTGTAGATTAGCAGAACCTGGCGAATTTACTAAAAGAGCTTTTTTAAATGGTAGAATTGATTTAATTGAAGCAGAATCAGTAATGGATATGATTAATTCTAAAACAGAACTAACAAGAAAGTTAGCTATTAATGGAATAGAAGGTAAAATTTCAGAAATAATTAAAGATTTAAGACAAAATATTATAGAAATTTTAGCTAATATTGAAGTAAATATTGATTATCCAGAATATGAAGATGCGATAATATTAACAAATAAAATATTAGATGAAAAAACAGATTATGTAGAACAAAAATTAAAGGAAATAATTGCTAAATCAGAAAATACTAAATTATTAAAAGAAGGAATTAAAATAGGAATATTCGGAAGACCAAATGTAGGAAAAAGTAGTATCTTAAATAAATTAATAGAAGAAGACAAAGCAATTGTTACAAATATTGAAGGAACTACAAGAGATATAGTTGAGGGAAGTTTTCTTTTAAATGGAATAATGATTAATATTATTGATACAGCAGGAATACGTAAGACAAATAATCTTGTTGAAAAAATAGGGGTAGAAAAAAGTAAAAAGATTTTAAACGAAGTAGATTTAATAATATTAGTTTTAAATAATAATGAAAAATTAACAGCTGAAGATTATGAATTGTTAGAACTAACTAAAAATAAAACTAGAATAATAGCAATTAATAAAATAGACTTAGCTACAAATTTAGAAATAGAGAAAATTAATGAAAAAAATATTATTCAATGTGATACAATTAACATAGATGGATTAAAAGAATTGAAAAAGAAAATAATTGAAATCTTTAATATGGGAAATTTAGATGATAAAGATTTAACATATTTAAGTAGTGCTAGAAGTATTTCAATTTTAAAAAGTTGTCTAAAAAAATTAAAAGAGATTAAGATGGCAATTAAAAATGAAGTCCCAACTGATATAATAGCAATAGACCTCAAATCAATATGGGATTTACTAGGTGAAATAATAGGGGATACCTATCAAGATGAACTAATTGATCAATTATTTACTCAATTTTGTTTAGGAAAATAAAGGAGTTTGATGTAAATGGGGAAATTTTGTAGCAATTGTGGAAATGAAATTAAAGAAAATGCAGATTTTTGTTTAAAATGTGGAAAATTTGTTGGAAATACTTTAAAAGAAAAACAAATAACTAAACCACAAGTAATTATAAAAAAAGAAAAAGGTAATGGTAAAAGTATTGCCAGTATGGTATTAGGTATAATAGCTATTGTCTTTGTACTTTTAGAACTCTTATCTTTAGAAACAGCAAAATATGAAATAATTTTATATTCATATATTAGTTCAGTAGCAGGATACATAATAGGGTATACAATTCTTTCATTACCAGAATCTATTATAGGATTAATTCTTGGTATAAGTGGAAGGAATGAAAAACAAAATTCATTTAATATATCAGGTATAATCTTAAATTCAATAGTAATTGTTTCTAATATTTTTATAATTATCCAACTGTTGACAGCCTGGTATTAGAATCTTTAATGATTCTTTTTTTATTTCAATTAATAAATTATTTTGACATTTTAAATATATTTAGTATAATATCTTAGCAGAAAAAATAATAATTATGGGAAGTGAAAAATATGGATTACGAAATAATAGTAGTTGGTGGCGGCCACGCAGGATGCGAAGCTGCCTTAGCAAGCTCTAGAAAAGGACATAAAACTTTACTAGTTACTGGAAATATAAATAATATTGCAGATATGCCATGTAATCCTTCAATTGGAGGAAGTGCAAAGGGGATAGTAGTTAGAGAAATAGATGCTTTAGGTGGAGAAATGGGTAAGAACGCAGATAAAAGTCACATCCAAATGAAAATGTTAAATTCATCTAAAGGTCCTGCAGTAAGAAGTTTAAGAGCTCAAGCAGATAAAATTACTTACCCTAAAAATATGCAAAAAACTTTAAAAGAACAAGAAAACTTAACATTATTAGAATCAATGGTAGAAGATTTAATTGTTAATAATAATAAAATAGACGGAGTAATATTAGAAGATGGAAAATCTATAACTTCCAATATTGTTATTTTAACAACTGGTACTTATTTAAAAGCAGATATTTTAGTAGGAGATAAAAGAACAAGAAAAGGACCAAATAATCAAAAACCATCATTACATTTAAGTGATAAATTAAGATCATTAGGATTTGAAATTCAAAGACTTAAGACAGGAACTCCTCAAAGATTAGATAAAAGTACAATAGACTATTCTAAAACTAAAAGAGAAGATGGAGATCAAGAAAGATGGGCATTTAGTTATGAAACAGATCCTTTATATGATGTATCAAAACAAGAGCCATGTTACTTAGTATATACAAATGAAAAAACCCATCAAATTATTAAAGAAAATTTAGAAAAATCTGCAATGTATGGTGGATATGCGGAAGGTATTGGACCAAGATACTGTCCCTCAATTGAAGACAAAGTAGTAAGATTTGCAGATAAAGAAAGACATCAATTATTTTTAGAACCAGAAAGTTTATACTACGATGATATCTATTTACAAGGATTTTCCACAAGTATGCCTTATGATGTTCAAGAAAAAATGGTTCACAGCATTGTGGGATTAGAGAATGTTAAAATATTAAAATATGCTTATGCCATAGAATATGATGCTATTAATCCATTACAAATAAATCCTTCACTTGAAACTAAGATAATAGAAAATTTATATACAGCAGGACAAATAAATGGTACAAGTGGATATGAAGAAGCAGCAGCACAAGGTCTTATTGCGGGAATTAATGCTTCATTAAAATTAGAATCAAAATCTCCATTAATATTAAAAAGAAATGAAGCTTATATTGGTGTATTAATAGATGACTTAGTAACTAAAGGTACTAAAGAACCATATAGATTATTAACTTCTAGGGCAGAATTTAGATTATTATTAAGACATGACAATGCAGATTTAAGATTAAGTGAATATGGATATAGTGTAGGATTAATAAAGGAAGAAAGACATAAAAAACTAATAGATAAAATTGAAAGTATTAAACAATTAGAAAAAGAATTAAAAGAAAATAAAATAACACCAACTAAAGAAGTAAATGAATATTTAAATAGTATTTCCAGTACAACAATAAAAGATGGTATAAGTCTATATGAATTATTAAAACGTCCAGAAATTAAAATGGATAACATTAACCATTTTAAAAAATTAAATTATAACAAAGAAATTCAAGAACAAGTAGAAATTAATATTAAATATGAAGGATATATAAAAAAATCAATTAGAGAAGCTGAAAAAATGTTAAAATTAGAAAATAAAAAAATTCCCGATAATTTAGATTATCAAAAAATTCCTAATATAGCCTCTGAAGCTAGACAAAAATTGTCCCAAGTAAAACCACAATCTATTGGTCAAGCTACAAGAATCAGTGGAGTAAATCCTGCAGATATTTCTATTTTAATGGTTTATTTGAAAAAAAGAGGCTTTCATGAATAATATTTTGTTAACAGAAGAATTTGAAAAAATAGGAATAAAAATAAACGATAATCAATTAAACCAATTAGAAAAATATTACAAATTATTAATAGAATACAATAAAGTAATGAATTTAACAGGAATTACTAAAAAAGAAGAAGTATATCTTAAACATTTTTATGATTCAGCAACATTAAATAAAATAATTGATTTAAAAAGCATCAACACTCTATGTGATTTAGGAAGTGGAGCAGGATTTCCAGGTTTAGTAATAAAAATTTTATTTCCAAATATAAAAGTTGTATTAGTTGATTCCTTACAAAAAAGAATTAATTTTTTAAATGAAGTAATAAAGGAGTTAAATTTAAAAAATATAGAAGCTGTACATGAAAGAATAGAAGTGTATGCAAAAAATAATATAGAAAAATTTGATTTAGTAACAGCTCGTGCAGTTGCTAAATTAAATATGTTATTAGAAATTGGAATACCAATGACTAAAATTAATGGAAATTTTATAGCAATGAAAGCTAATGTAACAGAAGAATTAATCAATATAGATAAATTATGTGAAAGTTTAAATTGTAAATTAACACAAAAATTAGAATTTGTTCTTCCTATAGAAAATAGTATTAGAACTCTTATAAAATTTAAAAAAAATAAAAAAACTAGTAAATTATATCCTAGAAAATTTGAACAAATTAAGAAAAAACCATTGTAAAAAATGACAAAACAATTTAAAATAAAATATAGAATAAGATAAGGAGGGGTCCTTGATGAATACTGAAGTTAAACAAATTAATGTTGATGATATTATTCCAAACAGGTTTCAACCTAGAAAAAATTTTGATCAAGAAGGTTTAGAAGAGTTAGCTGATTCAATTAGACAGCATGGCATTATCCAACCACTTGTATTGAGAAAGTTAGAAGATAAATTTGAAATTATAGCAGGTGAAAGAAGATTTAAAGCTGCTAATTTAATAGGACTTAGAACAGTTCCTGCTATTGTTATGGAATTAAATGAAAGTGAAAGCGCTGAAATCGCGCTAATAGAAAACATTCAAAGAAAAGATTTAACTGCAATAGAAGAAGCAAAATCTTATGAAAAAATACTAGAATTAGGACAAATGAATCAAGAAGAATTAGCTAAGAGAGTGGGGAAAAAACAATCTACAGTATCTAATAAATTAAGACTTTTAAATTTAAGTGAAGAAGCTCAACAAGCATTATTGGATAATAAAATTTCAGAAAGACACGCTAGAAGTTTATTAAGATTAAAAGATAAAAATGAACAAAATAATATGCTACATCAAATTGTTGATAGAAGAATGACAGTTAGAGAAACAGATAATGAAATTAAAAAAGTATTAGGAGAAATAAAAGACGAAGTTTCACAAGATGAAATTATTGATTTTCAATTTGATACTCCTTTAGTAAAAGAAGAAACTAATTTAGGAGAGATAAATATGGCAACAAATAATGATGTTAATACGTCAAATCCGATCGAATCTACTAATTCTGCAGATTTTAATAATTCTAATAATATTAATATTCCGAATATTCCTATCATAGATAAACAAAATGAAAATAACATTTCAAATAATAATCCTATACCATCATTTGATAATATCGGAATACAATCTAATAATATAAATAATGAACTACAAAATAATATTTCAAGTCAACCGAATCAAAAAATTTCTACTGGAGGAAAATTTTTCAATTTAGATGATGAAGCAGCTAACATGAATATGGGACCAGCTTTTGGAAATAATACTAATAATACATTTGATCCTACACAATTTGGAAATCCAAATTATAATGAACATCAAATAAATAATAACATAAACAATAATCCAGAAATTCCAGCATTTGGATCGCCTAATCCTTTTGGTGAAACTTCTAACTTAAATAACTATCAACAAGAATCAATTAACCCACAACCAATAATTCAAAGACAAGATATAACAGGAGCAGTTGCTGTTATTAGGAATACCATTGTGAATTTACAAAATAATGGATACAATATAGAAATAAATGAATCTGATTTAAATTATTTATATCAAATTGTTATTAATATTAAAAGATAAAATAGAAATCCACTAGTGACAACCAGTGGATTTTTATTCATTTAATACAGTATCTTTAACTACTTTATCTCCGTTCTCATTTGAGGGTTCAGTACCTTTTATATAATAACAAATATGTTTTTTATTATCGGTTTCTTTAGCCACCTCACCAGTTATTGGATTTATTAAAACTCCTACAACATCTTCTGGCATTTCATACCATTCTGAAGTTTTATTTTTAAAATATCCTTCCATAGTATCAGCCCATATTTGTTTGTTAACTTTTGATTCCGAGGAATCAACTTTTTTATTATCATCATAACCATACCATATTCCCAAAACCATATCTTTGTTGTAACCTACAGTCCAATAATCAGTATCAGTACTCCCGGATTTAATAGAATATTTGTGTGATAATTTAGGTGCGATACTTATTAAAGTAGGAGTAGAATAATCTACAAAATCATAGCTATAGGTATTTGCAAGTAGTTCATTTAATATAAAAGTTGTACTTTTATTTAAAACTCTTTCTTTAGTATTTTTGGCTTCATATAATACATTACCCTCATCATCTGCCACTTTTCTTATTATATGAGGAGTTATTTTATAACCTTCATTTGCAAAAGCACTGTATCCTCCTATAAAATCAACAAGTCCTATTTCATTAGTACCCAATGGTAAAGACGGAACTGCTTCTAATTTAGCATCTATACCAACTCTTTTGGCTGTATTTACCAAAGTTTCTTCGCCTAAAAACATGTGGGTTTTAACTGCGAAAACATTATCGGAATAAACTACAGCACTTGCTAGTGAAATTTCCTTATTAGGATATTTATCAGAGAAATTTTTGGGTGTATAACTTTGATTAGAACCAAAAGTAAAAGTAGTAGGAGTAGAAAGGAATCTAGACGAAGCAGTAAAACCATTTTCTAAAGCAGCATAATAAAGAAAAGGCTTCATTGAAGATCCAACTTGTCTTTTAGCTTTTGTAGCTCTATTATATTGACTTTTAGCATAATCAGTTCCACCTATGAGTGCTATAATTTCCCCATTATTAGGATTCATCATAGCCCCTGCTATTTGGGCTTCTGGAAAATCACTCATACGATTTTGCATAGACTCTTCAAAGATTTGTTGTGCTTCTAAGTCAAAAGAAGTATAAATTTTTAAGCCTCCTGTAGATAATAATGAAGATGGAATTGATTTAATGCTTTCAAGCTCATCCATTATTGCATCCTGATAATACATTAAGGTAGCTAAATTATATTTATCTTTTTTTCCAATATATGTAAGTTTAGTATTATAAGCTTCTTCTTTTTCTGCTTCAGTTATATAATTATTTTCTACCATCATTTCTAATACTCTTTTTTGTCTTTTTTTTGCGCTGTATTCATCTACTAATGGAGAATAATTAGAAGGAGAGTTAGGTATTCCTGCAAGCATAGATGCTTCTGCTAGCGTAAGATTTTTAGCGGTTTTATCAAAGTAATACATTGCAGCATTTTCTATTCCATAAACTCCTTGTCCATAATTTATAGTATTTAAGTATCCCTCTAAAATTTCTTCCTTAGAATAATGAGTTTCTAACTCCATAGTTATCCAAGCTTCATCTATTTTTCTTTTCCAAGTTTTTTCCATGGTTAAATACAAATTTCTTGCATATTGTTGAGTAATTGTTGAAGCTCCTTGAACAATATCTTTATTTTTAATATTTAAATACATTGCTTTTAAAATTCTTAAATAATCAAAACCTTTATGTTTATAAAAATATTTATCTTCAATAGAAATAGTAGCATTAATTAAATTAGGTGATATTTCATCATATTTTACCCACTGTTTATTATTATTTCCAGTAAAAAATAAAGTACCGTTATTGTCATAAAAACTGAAATTATTAGCTGTTTTAATTTCTAATTTTGGAGTAAAATAAGCAATCACATGTAAAAGAATATTAATTAAAATAACACCCAAAAAACCAAATAATATAAACTTTGAAATTTTCTTTATTTTTTTCATATTAATGCCACCTCATATTCCTTTTTTTAGTATGAAAAAAAAAATTAAAAATATGAGTGCAAAAATACTAATGATGTGATATAATGTCAAATGAAATTTGTAAAGAGGAAATATTATGAATAAAATACAAGTTAATGGTTATTTTAAAAATAATCAATTTGATGAAGCAATAGAATATAATACTTTTGGTACAATTGAAAACAATATAATGAATTTTTCAAGTAAAAATGATAATCTAATAATATCTATAAATGATAGTAATATAATTTTTACAAAGGAAAACGAAAATTCTAAATTAGTTTATAATTTAATATTAAATGAAATAACAAGCAATAATATTTATTGTTTAAAAAATAACGGTGAAAAATTTCAGCTGGAACTAAGTGTTAAAACTACAAAAATATCTAGAACAAATAATAGCTTAATAGTAAACTTTGAAATGGATACTGAAGATAATAATAAAATAAAATATGAATTAAATATAAAATATAGGGTGATGTAAATGGATATAAAGGAATATATTAAAAATAAAATAAAAAATACACTAAATATTGAATGTGAAATTAATATTGAAATACCAAAAGATAATAAAAATGGGGATTATTCAAGTAATATCGCACTTAAACTTGCTAAAGAATTAAAAAATAGTCCAATAAATATTGCTAATGATATTAAGAATAAAATCCAAATTGATAATACAATTGAAAAAATAGAAATCGCTAATCCTGGTTTTTTGAATTTTTTTGTAAATAAAAATTATTTATTTGATAATCTTAATAAAGTACTAGAAGAACAAGAAAATTACGGTAAAGCTAAAAATAAGATTAATAAAAAAATAAATATTGAATATGTAAGTGCTAACCCTACTGGAATTTTACATCTTGGTCATGCAAGAGGAGCAAGTTATGGGGATTCGTTATCTCGTATTTTAAAATTTGCTGGTTATGATGTTACTAGAGAATACTATATAAATGATGCAGGTAACCAAATAAATAATTTAGGAATTTCTATCAAAGAAAGATATAAAGAATTATGTAATTTATCATTTGAATTACCAGAAAATGGATATCATGGTAAAGAAATTATAGAAATTGCTACAGAAATATATGATAAATATAATACGAACAAATTAGATGAATCTTTAGAATTTTTTAAAGAATTCGGATTAAATAAATTATTAGATAATATTAAAAAAGATTTAAGAGATTTTAGAGTTGAATTTGATGTTTGGTCAAGCGAAAAAAATTTATATAAATCAGGCAATGTAGAAAAAACTTTAAAAGAGTTAATTGAAAAAAATTATACTTATAAAAGTGATGATGCCATATTTTTAAAAACTACAATGTTTGGAGACGAAAAAGATAGGGTTTTAATTAAAAATGATGGTTCATATACTTACTTAGTGCCAGATATTGCATATCATAATAATAAATATCAAAGAGGTTTTGATAGTATAATAGATATATTAGGTGGAGATCACCATGGTTATGTAGCACGCTTAAAAGCTTCAATGGAAATGTTAGGTAATGATAGTTCAAAAATAGACATTAAATTATTACAAATGGTAAGACTAATACAAGATGGAAAAGAAGTCAAAATGAGTAAAAGAACTGGAAATGCTATTACTATAAGAGAATTAATGGACGAAGTAGGAGTAGATGCTACTAGATATTTCTATATTGCTAAAAGCCTAGATAGTCAAATGGATTTTGATATGGATTTAGCAGTTAAAAAATCAAATGAGAATCCAGTTTACTATATACAGTATGCTCATGCAAGAATTTGTTCAATTCTTGAAAACGCTAAAGAAAAAAACATTAATTATGCAAATAAATATGAAACAATTTCAAGTGAATCTGCTTATAATATTTTGAAAAAAATATATGAGTTTGAAGATACATTAAAGTTAAGTGCAGAAAAAAAATTACCACATTTAATTGCAAACTATGTATATGATTTGGCCGCACTATTCCATACATACTATGCAAAAGAAAAAATATTAACTGATGATATAAAATATTCAAGCGAAAGATTGTCTTTAATAAAGGCAGTACAAATAATAATTAATAATTCACTAAAATTGATAGGTGTTAGCTCACCGACAAAAATGTAGGAGGTTACTTATGAATATTTACAAAATGAAAAAAGAAGAATTAGAATTATTATCGTTTACTGATATTGCTTATGAAATATTAAAAAAAGATAAAACCCATAAAAGTACAATTGAATTATTTAAAGAAATTGCTAATTTACTAGAGTTAAGTGAAGATGAATATGCTAATAAAATTGGAGATTTCTATACTACACTTACTACTGATAAGAGATTCTATGCTCTAAATGATGGCAATTGGGATCTAAAAGAAAGACACAGTGCTAAAGTGATAATTGATGATGACGATGATCTTGACGTAGAAATAGATACTAACGAAGATGAAGAAGAAGAAAATTATGAAGAAACAGATGACGATTATGAAGATACCGGAATAGAAGATTTAGTTGTTTTAGATAATGAAGAAACAGAAGAAGAATAATTTCTTTTTCTTTTTGTTTTAATTAAAATTTTGAACTTTACCTAATTAATGGTATAATTTTTCTTAAGAAAGGAAGGATCCTATGATTGAAAGATTACAAAATATTGAAAATAAATATAATGAAATTACAGAAGAACTAATGAAACAAGAAACGTTAAGTGATATTCATAAAACATTAAAATTAAATAAAGAACAAGCAGAGTTAAAAGAAGCTTATGACGCTTATCAACAATATAAAAAACTAGAAGAAGAAATTATAAATACTGAAGAAATGACTAAAGATCAAGAAATTGGTGAAATCGCTAAAGAAGAACTTAATAATTTATTAGAACAAAAAAAAATATTAGAAAGTAAAATAGAAATTATATTACTTCCTAAAGATCCTAATGATGGTAAAAACGTTATTATTGAAATAAGAGGTGCTGCAGGAGGAGACGAAGCAAATATTTTTGCTGGCGATTTATATCGTATGTATACTAAATACGCAGAACGTCAAGGTTGGAAAATAGAAATATATAATGAAGAACAAGGAGAAGCTGGTGGCTTTTCTCAAATAGAGTTTTTAGTAAAAGGTGATAGTGTTTACTCAAAATTAAAATATGAAAGTGGTGCACATAGAGTTCAAAGAGTCCCAGCAACTGAATCCCAAGGAAGAATACATACTTCAACTTCAACAGTTTTAGTAATGCCAGAAGCAGAAGAAATAGATTTTAAACTTGATATGAATGAAGTTAGAGTAGATATAACAAGAAGTTCAGGATGTGGGGGTCAAGGCGTTAATACCACTGATTCAGCAGTACGATTAACGCACATTCCTACTGGAATCATAGTGTATTCTCAAACAGAAAGAAGTCAAATTAAAAATAAAGAAAAAGCTATTAAAATCCTTCAAACAAGGTTATACGATCTTAAAATGAGAGAATATGAAGAAGAAGTAGGTGCTGAAAGAAGAACAAAAATAGGAACTGGAGATAGATCTGAAAAAATAAGAACTTATAATTATCCACAAAATCGTGTAACGGACCATAGAATTGGTTTTACTACAAAACAACTTGATCGTGTTATGGATGGAGATTTAGATGAAATTATAGAAGCTTTGATAACAGAAGATCAAAAAAGAAAATTAAAGGAAGAAATTAAATAATAATTGGTGAACAATGTCAGAAATAGAATATTTAAAAAAATATTATAAAGGAAATTTAAATGAAGCAATAAAACGATATGAAAATGGTGAACCTGTTCAATACATAGTTGGAAATGTAGATTTTTATGGAAATATAATAGAAGTAGACAAAAGAGTATTAATTCCTAGATTTGAAACAGAGGAATTAGTTTCAAGAACAATTAATTACATCAAGAACAATTTTAAGCAAAATGTTGTAATTGCAGATATAGGAACAGGAAGTGGATGTATTGCTATTACTTTAAAAAAAGAATTACCTAATTCTAAAGTTTATGGAATTGATATCTCAAAAGAAGCAATAGAACTTGCTAAATTAAATTCCCTTAAAAATAATGTAGAAATAACCTTTATTTGTGGCAATTTATTAGATCCTTTAAAAGATAATAAAATTGATATATTAATTAGTAATCCTCCATATATTTCTATTAACGATAAAGAAATAATGGATATAGTTAAAAATAATGAACCTAAAAATGCACTTTATGCAAAAGATAATGGGTTATATTACTATAAAGAAATAATTAAAAATTCTCTAAATATATTAAATAAAAAGTCAATAATAGCTTTTGAAATAGGATATAAGCAAGGAAATGAAATAAATAAAATTGCTAATCAATATTTTAAAAATGCTAAAATAATAGTAGAAAAAGACTTACAGGAAAAAGATAGATTTTTATTTATTTTAAATAATTGTGAATAAAAAATAAAAACACTACCCAATATGATTATGAAAGGATAGTGTTTTATTATGAAAAAATTATTAATAATAATATCTATAATACTAATATTTTTTACAATAGATAAAAATGTAAATGCTGATGTAATAATACCAGAAGAAGCTATTAGATTTAGAGTCTTAGCCAATAGCAATAATGTTTATGACCAAGAAGTTAAATTGGATGTTTCAATGAAAGTACAAGAAGAAATCTTTTCATTATTAGAAGAAAAAAATAATATAGAAGATGCAAGAAACACTTTAAAAAATAACTTAGATAAAATAGAAAATGTAGTTGAAAGAGTTTTTAAAGAAAAAAATTATATTCAAACCTTTAAAGTAAGTTATGGTAATAATTATTTTCCAGAAAAACAATATAAAGGAGTAACTTATAATGAGGGTGAATATGAATCATTACTAATAACACTAGGAAAAGGAGAGGGAGATAATTGGTGGTGTGTTTTATTTCCTCCGTTATGTTTAATTGAAGCAGAAGAAAGTGATGAAGTTGAATACAAATTTTTTGTAAAAGAACTAATTGATAAATATTTCTAGTATTATTTTTATCTCTTACTAATAAAATTTTATAGTAGGAGGTATCCCAATCATGTTTAATTTTTTAACAATAATTTTATTAGGAATCTCACTTAGTATGGATACATTTTCATTGTCATTATGTTATGGTACATTAGGTTTAAATAATAAAAAAACAATAATATTATCTATAGTTGTAGGAATATTTCATTTTTTTATGCCAATAATAGGAATGACAATAGGTAATTTAATTATTGATAATTTAATAATTAGTGGTGAAACATTATTATTAATTATTCTATCTATAATTGGTATAGATATGATAATTGAAGCGTTTAAAAATGATGAAAAAAAATTAATTGTATCATTACCAGGTATTTTATTGTTTGGTTTTTCAGTAAGTTTAGATTCATTCTCAACGGGCTTAGGTTTAAAAATAATTACTGATAATATTCTTTTAGCGCTTATAATATTTACCATTTGTAGTTCAAGTTTTACATTTTTAGGAATTAAACTAGGTAAAAGTTTAAATGAAAGATTTGGAAAAGTTACAAATATTATAGGAGGTATTATTTTAATAATATTAGGGTTATACTTTTTTCTAACTTAATAGGTTTACGTAAAAAAATTAAAAGCTATATAATAAAATTGAATATTTATTAAAATTATATTAATATTAAATTGGGTGATTGTTGTGTTAGAAAATGCAAAACAAATGATAGAAAAGGCAAAAGAAAGAAAATATGCAGTACCACACTTTAACATTAATAATTTAGAGTGGACAAGATATATTTTAGAAGCATCAGAAGAATTAAAAAGTCCCGTAATTTTGGGAGTAAGTGAAGGTGCAACTAAATATATGGGAGGTTATAATGTTGTAGTAAATATAGTAAAAGGACTAATAAAGGATTTAAAAATAACTATTCCGGTATGTATTCATTTAGATCATGGATCAAGTGTAGAATCATGTATAAATGCTATTAATGCGGGATTTACTTCCGTTATGATTGATGCTTCCAAATATTCATTAGAAGAAAATATAAGTCTTACAAAGAAAGTAGTTAATTACGCTAAAAAATATAATGTTACAGTAGAAGCAGAAATTGGACATATAGGTGGATCTGAAGATAGTAATTCAAGCAATATCGCATATGCAAATGTTGATGATGTTATAAAACTAGTTGAGGAAACCAATATTGATTTAGTTGCTCCTGCATTAGGTAGTGTTCATGGAATTTATAAAGGAGATCCTAAATTAGATTTTATAAAAATGGAAGAAATTAAAAATAAAGTAAATATTCCGTTAGTATTACATGGTGGGACAGGCATATATGATTACCAAATAAAAAAGGCTATTGAATGTGGAATTTCAAAAATTAATATTAATACAGAATTACAAATTGCCTGGTCAGGGGCTATTAAAAATTACATTTCTGAAAATCAAAATGTATACGATCCTAGAAAAATTATTGGTTCTGGAAAACAAGCAATGCAAAATAAAATTAAAGAAAAAATAGAATTATTTGGTTCAAATAATAAATATTAAGACACATAATTTTAAAAATTCGCTATAAATATAATAGGATTACTCATTATATGATATAATAGTGAAGTTCGGAGGTAGTATTATGCAAAAAATCAAAATACAAGGTGGAAATGTATTAACAGGTACTATTACTATCAGTGGAGCTAAAAATAGTGCAGTGGCTTTAATTCCCGCAGCAGTACTTTGTGATGAAGAAACTACTATATATAATGTTCCAAATATATCTGATACACAAGCTTTAAATGAAATACTTACATATTTAGGAGCAACTGTATCACAAGAAAATGAAACAATGAAAATAGATTCAAGAAATATTACCAATAAACCAATACCAGAAAATATCTCTAAAAAACTTAGAGCATCTTACTATTTTATGGGAGCTTTATTAGGAAAATATAAAAAAGTGGAAATGTATTTCCCGGGTGGTTGTTCTATTGGTTCAAGACCAATTAATTTACATTTAAAAGGTTTTGAAATGTTAGGTGCTAAAGTTAAAGAAGAAGGTAATAAATATATTATTGAAGCAGAAGAATTAAATGGAACTAATATATATTTAGACTTTGCAAGTGTAGGTGCAACTATAAATATTATGTTAGCTGCTACTAAGGCTAATGGAACTACTATAATAGAAAATGCTGCAAAAGAACCTGAAATTGCTAATGTTGCTACATTTTTAAATACAATGGGAGCAAAAATATCAGGCGCAGGTACTAGTGAAATTAAAATCGTAGGAGTTGATAAACTTCATAAAAGTATTCACGAGGTTATTCCTGATAGAATAGAAGCAGGTACCTATATGATAGCAGCAGCATTAATTGGAGAGAATCTAAAAATAGCTAATATAATACCAGATCATGTTGATGCTTTAATTTCTAAATTAAAAGATATAGGTGTTAAAATTAAAGAAGGACCTGATTATGTAATAATTTCAAAACCTGATCATTTTAAAGCATCAAATGTTAAAACTTCAGTTTATCCAGGATTTCCTACTGACCTACAACAACCTATTACTACTCTTCTAACTCAATGTGAAGGAAAAAGTATAGTTACTGAAAACATTTATGAAAATAGATTTAAAAATTTAAAATATTTAAATGAAATGGGAGCAAATGCTTCTATTAATGGTAACAGTGCAGAAATAATCGGACCTACACAATTAATTGGAAAAACAGTGGTTGCTACGGATTTAAGGGCAGGTGCTTGCTTAGTATTGGCAGGACTTATTGCAAATGGAATTACTATAATAGAAAATGTCGAACACTTGCTTAGAGGATATGAAAAAATAATACAAAAACTTACAGATGTGGGTGCTAAAATAGAACTTAACTAAATATAATTAAACAAAGAGTAATCTTTGTTTTTTATTGGAGGTTGTTCTATGAATAAAGCAAAAAAATTAATTATTTTGATTACCATTTTTATACTGGTTTTCACTATATATGTTTTAAATGTAGATAAAAAAATTTATTATGTCGCATTAGGAGATTCACTAGCTGCAGGACAAAATCCTTACGGACAAATAGGATATGGATATAGTGATTATATTAATAATTATCTAAAAGAAAATGACCTTTTAAAAACATATACTAAAAGTTATGCTAAAAGTGGATATAGAATAACAGATATATTAAATGATATTCAAACTAATAAAAAAATAACTGTTGAAGGTAAAACTGAAGGGATAAAAACAATACTTAATAAAGCAGACTTAGTAACTTTATCAGTTGGAGCAAATGATATATTCTATAAACTTGGAGTTAAAGGAATGAATATTAACTTAGAGGACAAAGATAATATTAATAAATGCATCAATGAAACGTTAGAAGACTTAGAAAAATTAATAATAGAAGTTCAAAAATATTTTAAAGAAGATTTAATTTTAGTTGGTTATTATAATCCTTTATCTGCTGTATCAAGTGAATATGCAAGAGAATTAGAACCCCAATTTAATAAAATTAATACAAGTATGAAAGCTCTCTCACAAAAATACAATTTATATTTTGTAGAGATATATGAAATATTTAAAGAAAACCCAGATTATTTACCCAATCCAGTAGATATTCATCCTTCAAATAAAGGATATCAAGTTATTGCTTCAAGTATTATAGATATAATAGAACAAGATATTATAAAATAATACTTGTCAATCCTTAAATTTATTGATATAATATACTGGCAAATGAATTACTATGATTTACTTTAAATCATGGCGGAAGGAGAGAAGCAAATATGAAAAAAGGGATTCATCCAAATTATAAAGAAGCAACTGTAACATGTGCTTGTGGAGAAACTTTTACAACAAAATCTACAAAAGATAATATTGTAGTTGAAGTATGCTCTAATTGTCATCCATTTTATACTGGAAAACAAAGTAGAGCTTCAAAGGCAGGACGTGTTGAAAAATTCAATCAAAAATATGGATTCAATAAAAAAGAAGATTAAAAAAAATCTTCTTTTTTCTATAGATAAAAATTTAAACAACAAATTTGCTTCTTGTTTAAATTTTTAAAATAGGTTAAACTAATAATAGGTGATGTTTATGAAGCAAAATCTAAAATTTTTTATTGCATATTTAATAATTTTTGCAATACTTGCTTTTATTATATATTTAACTTATGTTAAGTATACAATAAAAACAACAAATGACAATGTTAATTCCAATAAAATTGATGAAATAGAAAAAGTAGATACTAAAAACATTAGAACAATTACAAATGTTAACGATATAAAATCTGAAAAATTTACAATATCTAATCTTTCTATTACGTTTAATAATAATGAAAAATATATAAATATATCTGGAAAATTAACTAATATTTCAGATGATGAACAATTTATTGATTTGACTACATATTTTTATGATTCAAATAAAAATATAATAGGTGAAAAAAACTTTAAAATTGATAACAAATTAGAGATTAATGAAAGTATCAACATTTTATTTAATGAATATTATAATGAATTAGATAAAGATTATACTGAAATAAAGTATTATAAAATAGATATTTATTAAAAGGAGGATATATAATGAACGTAGGAATAGTTAGTGATCATAGAGGGATAGTTTTAAAACAAAAATTGACAGATTATTTAAATAAGAAAGGATATACTGTAATTGATTATGGTACTAATTCAAAGGAAAGGGTAGATTATCCTGATTTTGCTTTTGAATTATGTAACAATGTTATAAATAATAACGTAACCTTAGGAATTGCAATATGTGGGACAGGAATAGGCATGTGTATTGCATGTAATAAGGTAAAAGGAATTAGATGTGCAAAAGTGTCTAATGCCAATGAAGCCTTTTTAGCTAGACAACATAATTCTGCAAATATTGTTGCGCTAAGTGCTGATACATGTTTATTAGAAGCTAAGGATATTATTGATAAGTTTTTGACTACTAATTTTAGTGGCGATGAAAGACATATAAAAAGAATTGAAAAAATAACAGAGTATGAGGTAAAACATGAACGTTAAAGTAATACTTTATATTTTAGTTTTACCCTTAGTAATGTACGCTTTAGATGGAGTAAATATTAATTTTATCTTTAAAAAGAATAAAGTTGTACAAGCTAGAATATTATATATAATGTTAGGATTAATAATAACATATTTGTTAGTAAGTTTTATATATGATTTTTATGATGTGTCTAAAATAATTCAAGGGTGATCATATGAAAAAAGTATTACTTATTACATTTGCAGTTATTTTAATACCATTTATAATTGTTTCAATATTTATAAAGGAAAAAGAAATAGACTTTAATTTAGTAAGTAATACAACTATTAGAGTAAAAAGAGATAAAAAAGGAACAATTGATGTAGTACCATTAGAAGAATACATTGTTGGAGTAGTAGCAGGCGAAATGCCTGTTTCTTTTCATATAGAAGCTTTGAAAGCCCAATCAGTTGCTGCTAGAAATTATGCGTATAAGAAAATGGAAAGCAATAAGGAGAGTGACTTTGACGTTATTGATACAACCGCTAATCAGGTTTATTTAGATATAGAAGATTTAAAAGCTTCTTGGAAAAATAAATATGTAGAAAATATAAATAAAGTAAGAGAAGCAGTAAGTGCAACTGCAAACGAATATGTAGTATATAATGATGAAATAATAAGTTTATTTTATTTTTCTACAAGTAATGGAAAAACAGAAAATGCAGAGATGGTTTTTAATGTTGATGTCCCTTATTTAAAAAGTGTAGATTCTCCATGGGATGAAAAAGAAGCTGCTGGATTTAATAGTAAAAAAGAATTTGATAAAGAGGAATTTTGTAAACTTTTAGAAATAGAATGTAAGGAAAAGTTAAATGTTGAAAATGCAATAAGAGATGTTAGTAATAGAATAACTGAGATTACTATTAATGGTAAAGTTTTTAAAGGGACAGATTTATATAAATTATTAAAAATTAGATCAACTGATTTTGAAATTAAAGAAGAAAAAGATAAAATCATATTTACTACTAAAGGATTTGGGCACGGTGTAGGAATGAGTCAATATGGAGCGAATGGGATGGCAAAAGAAGGTTACAATTATAAAGAAATACTAACCCATTATTATCAACAAACAGAAGTTAAAAAATTTTAAAAATTATTTAATTTTAAGTATAAAAATCTCTAAAAAGTTCAAACTTTAATTAGAGGTGAAAGAAATGGAAAGTAATAGAAAATTAAAAAAATTTGTATTACCATCATTAGTTGGTTTATTTTGTGTATCACTACTAACAACTATATTTATAGTAAAAAAGAATTTAGAAGAACCTGTATTCAATGATGATACTGAGTTTAACTATACTACAAAAAATATTTTTTCTTCTAATAATGAAGAAACAGTAAATAATCAAGATATTGTAATTTTAAAACCTTTTCAAGATGAAAGTGTAAAAATTTCTAAACATTTTTATGATTATGAAGCTGAAAAAGAAGCACAACAAAATGCTATTATAGTATATGAAAATACTTATATGCAAAATTCTGGAATAGATTATGAAGCTGAAAAAGTATTTGAAGTAGCTGCTATTTTAGATGGTGTTGTAACTGAAGTTGGAGAAGATCAAATGTTAGGTAAATATGTAACAATTAGACATTCAAATGATATGATAAGTATGTATCAAAGTTTAAGTGATATTACAGTAAAAAAAGATGATGAGGTAAAACAAGGTATAGTAATTGGTAAAAGTGGTAAAAATAATATAAATCCAAAAGTAGAAAATCAATTACATTTTGAATTATCATATAAAGGACAATATGTTAATCCAGAAGATTATTTTGATAAAAAAGTACAAGATTTATAGTACTTTTTTTCATAAATATCTACCCTAATTATATAATTTATTAGGGGGTTTGTAATGTGAATCAAAACATCATTAAAAGAGTTAAAAGTGAAGCTAATTATATTATAGATACTAAAAAAACAATTAGAGAAATTGCAAAGGATAATTTTATAAGTAAAAGTACAGTTCATAAGGATTTACATGATAGATTAAAAACAGTTGATAAAGATTTATATGTTGAGGTGCAAAAAATTTTACAAGAGCACATTGACATAAGACACATTAGAGGTGGAGAGTCAACTAGACAAAAATATTTAAAAATAAAGAATTTTTAAATATTTAACTGTAATTATTTGGTAATATATGATAAAATGAAATAGGAAATTTATCAAAAGGAGATGATGCAATGTTTAATAAAGATATAGGGATTGACTTAGGTACTGCAAACATACTGATTTATATTAAAGGACAAGGCATTGTCTTAAACGAACCCAGTGTAGTAGCTATAGATTCTGAAACAAAAAAAGCACTTGCAGTTGGTAGAGAAGCAAATGAGATGCTTGGAAGAACTCCTGGTAAAGTAAAAGCGATTAAACCTATGAAAGACGGTGTAATTGCAGATTTTGAAATTACTGAAATAATGTTAAATCATTTTATCAAAAAAGTTAATGGAAAGAATTTCTTTTCACGACCAAGAATACTTATTTGTTGTCCTTCTAATATAACTCAAGTAGAAAAAAATGCCATAAAAGAAGCTGCTGAAAGAACTGGAGCTAGAAAAGTATTTTTAGAGGAAGAACCTAAAGTAGCGGCTGTAGGAGCAGGTATGGAAATATCAAAACCTAGTGGGAATATGGTAATAGATATTGGTGGTGGTACTACTGATATTGCTATACTTTCATTAGGTGGTATTGTTACTTCTTCGTCAATAAAAGTAGCTGGAAATGCCTTTGATAATGATATTATCAAATATGTTAAAGATAAATATAAATTGTTAATAGGTGATAGAACAGCTGAAGATATAAAATTAACTATAGGAACTGTTTATAAAGGAAATAAACAAGATAAAATGGAAGTAAGAGGAAGAGACTTAGTAACTGGACTTCCTCATACAATTACTTTGACTTCTGATGAAGTAGAAGAAGCTTTAAGAGAAAGTGTATATGTAATTATTCATGCTACTAAAAATGTACTTGAACAAACACCACCAGAGTTATCTGCTGACATAATTGATAAAGGAATAGTATTAACAGGTGGCGGTGCATTAATGGATGGATTTGATAAATTATTTGCGAGTGAACTTAAAGTACCAGTGTTTATTGCTGAAAGTCCATTGACTTGTGTTGCGGAAGGAACCGGTGTATTATTAGATAATTTACATTTAATTGATTAAAAATTTAAAGACATTAATTCATTATTAGTGTCTTTTTTTGTTTTCCATTTGCTAATTTTGTGTTAGAATAAAATTGGTAATTTATGGAATAGGAGAATTTATGAGATGCTAAACATAATAATCTGTGAAAATAATAATTACTATAAGCTAAGAACTTATGAAATTATTGAAAAGTATATGAGAAAAACTAATATTAAATATCATATACTACCATTTGAGAGTTATACACCAAAACTAAAAAAAATAGTATCAGAACCATTGGATGGTCATAATATCTATATTTTAGATATTAATTTAGCCAATGAAGATTCAGGTATTGACATTGCTAATGATATTAGAAAGAATGATTATGATAGTATTATTATATTAGAAACAGGCTATTCTGAACTGATAAGTGAAGCGCAGCGTTTAAGATTATCTATATTGGATTATGTACATAAGAAAGTAAATTACGATAAAAATATTATTGAATTATTAGAATTATCACTTAAAATTTATAAATTGAAAGGATCAGTAAAATTTCAACTTGATAAAATAGACTATAATATAAAATATGATGATATTTTGTCTATTGAGGCTGATTCTAATGAAAGAAAGTGTGTTATTACTACTAAAAATAAAACTTATGATGTGAAAAAGCCACTTTATTTTTTTGAAGAACAGCTTAATAGTCACTTTTATAAAGTTAGCAGAGGGTGTATAATTAACGTTGATAAAATTTTAACTTGTGATTATAAAAATAATGTAATCACATTTAGTAATGGAAAAAAACTAATCGGCATGATAGCGAATAAGAACATGAAAGGGTTAAAGGAGTATGTTAGAAGTAATTAAATTAATATTATTTAGTCTAATACAAATAATAACATTTACATACATAGTATCAAATATCACAGAAAGAAAATTTCAAGTTAAATCACTTAAAAATTGGATCATGATTCTTTTGATGACAATAATAATGGGAATATTGTGGAAATATAATTATAATTTTTTCAAACCATTTTTAATATATGGATTAATGATAATAGGATATATAATAATATTTGATATCTCGCTACAAGAATCAGTAATTATAAATTTTATTACTATTTTATTAACAAGTATTTTTGAGGCAATTCTATCATTATTTGTAATATATATTTTAAGGTTACCCCAAGACTTGATAATACAATTTTTTAAGGGAACCCCTATATCTTCAATATTGATTTTATTAATGTCAGTATTAGTAGTAAAATTAACAAAAAATAAAATAATTAGACTTAAAAATATAATGTTAAATGAAAAATTATTATATATATTTTATTTTATAGTAATCTTTGGGTTATCATTATTTTTTGGTATGAATATCAATAATTGGCAAAATAATTATTCTTTTGTTATAAATACAGTAACAGTAATTTTATTTATAATAATTATTTTATATTTATTACAAGAAAAAATTAGAGGACATTTTATAAAAGATGGCTATGATAAAATGGAAAAATATTTAAAAGATACAGAATCATTATTAGAAAAATATCAAAAATATAATCATGAAAATAAAAATCAATTAATAGTATTAAAAAATTTAACATTAAAAAACAAAAAGGCATTGGAATTTATAGATAGTATATTAGAGGATGATATAAATCATCAAAACAGATGGATAAATGATTTAAAATATATTCCAAGTGGGGGATTAAAAGGGTTATTATCATATAAAATAAATTCAATGATAGATAATGGAATAAAAGTAACGATAAATATAAGTCCAAGAATAAAGAATATAAACTTTAAAAATGTGAAAGCAAGCGATTATAAAGATATATGTAGAGTAATAGGAGTATATATAGATAATGCTTATGAAGCAAGTATAGAAAGCAATAAAAAAGAAGTAACAATAGAGATGCTTTTAGATGATAATGTACTAACAGTAATAATATCAAATACATTTAAGGGTAAAATAAATATAGATGAGATAGATAAAGAGGGAGTAACAACAAAAGGTAAAGGACATGGATTTGGGTTATCTTTAGTGAAAGAAATAATTAAAAAAAATAAGATATTAAGCCAAAAAAAAGAAATAATAGAAGACTATTATTTCCAATATCTTTTTATTGGGTTGTAAGCATGAAAGGGTTAAAGGAGTATGTTAGAAGTAATTAAATTAATATTATTTAGTCTAATACAAATAATAACATTTACATACATAGTATCAAATATCACAGAAAGAAAATTTCAAGTTAAATCACTTAAAAATTGGATCATGATTCTTTTGATGACAATAATAATGGGAATATTGTGGAAATATAATTATAATTTTTTCAAACCATTTTTAATATATGGATTAATGATAATAGGATATATAATAATATTTGATATCTCGCTACAAGAATCAGTAATTATAAATTTTATTACTATTTTATTAACAAGTATTTTTGAGGCAATTCTATCATTATTTGTAATATATATTTTAAGATTACCACAAGACTTAATAATTCAGCTTTTTAAAGGAACACCTATATCGTCAATACTGATTTTATTAATGTCAATATTGGTAATAAAATTAACTAAAAATAGAATCATTAAACTCAAAGATATAATGTTAAATGAAAAAGTACTATATATATTTTATTTTGTAGTCATCTTCGGATTATCATTATTTTTTGGTATGAATATTAACAACTGGAAAAATAATTATTCTTTTGTTATAAATACGGTAACAGTAGTTTTATTTATAATAATTATTTTGTATTTATTACAAGAGAAAATTAGAGGTCACTTTATAAAAGATGGTTATGATAAATTAGAAAAATATTTAAAGGATACAGAATCATTATTAGAAAAATATCAAAAATATAATCATGAAAATAAGAATCAATTAATAGTATTAAAAAATTTAACTTTAAAGAACAAAAAAGCACTAGAATTTATAGACAGCATACTAGAAGATGATATAAATCATCAAAACAGATGGATAAATGATTTAAAATATATTCCAAGTGGAGGTTTAAAAGGATTATTATCATATAAAATAAATTCAATGATTGATAATGGTATAAAAGTAACAGTAAATATAAGTCCAAGAATTAAAAATATAGATTTCAGGAATATGAAAGCAAACGATTATAAAGATATATGTAGAGTAATAGGAGTATATATAGATAACGCTTACGAAGCAAGTATAGAAAGCAAGAAAAAAGAAGTAACAGTAGAGATGCTTTTAGATAATAATGTACTAACTATAATAATATCAAATACATTTAAAGGGAAGATAAATATAGAAGAGATAGGAAAAGAAGGAGTAACAACAAAAGGTAAAGGACATGGATTTGGATTATCTTTGGTAAATGAAATATTAAAGAAAAATAAAATATTAAGCCAAAAAAAAGAAATAATAGAAAACTATTATTTCCAATATCTTTTTATTGGGTTGTAAAGAGTTATAATGCTCTTTTTATTTTTCTATTAAAGAAGCTGGCATTTCTGGTTCATCAAATAAAAACCATATAATGCACCCAGTAGTACTAGTAGCAGCAGTAACAGCCCCTAAGATTGCTAGTGCTGAAGTGAAAAATTTTCCCATTTTGTAACTCCTCTCTTATTCTTTTATATATTTAAATGCATTTAAAACAAAATTAAATATTTTGGACAACATAGTTCTTATAATTATTGTAAGGTAACTTGAAGATTGAATAAGTTACTGGTAAAATTAATACAGATTGAATTATCATAGATAACATTAAAGCATTTGATAAGAAAATATTATCTATATATAAACATAAAAATGTATATATCAATGAAGTTATTACAGTAACTATCTTTAATTTTTTTCTTCGTATAGCTTTTATAATTGGACGTTTTTTAGTATCCGCTGGAGCATACATGAAAAATGCTATTACACATAAACTGCAAATTAAAATTTTTATTTCAAAAGGAAATATAATATTAATTGCAATATATGGGATACCAATAAATACTATTAACGATGATACCAGACATATCCAACTTTTAGTAGCATGAATTCCGCCACCAGTAGTTCTTAATATATTATATAAAAGCATTATTATTATCATTTCTTTAAAAATTCCTAAAATTAAAGCAACAATAAATATAATAATCATCTTAAAAAATGTTAAGTATATAGCTTCTAAACCATATCTTATTTCCGCTAATTTAATTTCATCATACTTATTGTCATTCCTATTTCTAATAGAATTTATACAATAATCTAATACCTTTTTTTTCATAGTCTAATTACTCTTTTCTAATTAGCATATATTTGCCGCTTACAATACAAATCTAACATTCTGATGTCACTAAAAATTGCAAAAAGAATAAACAAATAGCTAATTGTTCATAAATGTATCTTTTTTAAAAATTTTTTAATATTTTTAACATTTATGTTCTTAAATTTATTCACTGATAAATAAATGTAAGTTTTTTTTTCATAAGCGTGCTAAAATCAAAACATGCTCGTAACAATCTGGCCAGACGATTTATTAATTGGGAGCATGGAGTGCTGAATTATAAGTAGGAAGGCGGTGTTAAGAAGCATGTCAATGACTGGTACTGTCAAGTGGTTTAACAATGATAAAGGCTATGGTTTTATACAATATAAAGAAAACAACGATATATTTGTACATTATTCAATGATACAAGAAGACGGATATAAAACACTTAACGAAGGTGACGTTGTCCAATTTGATCTAATAGAAACTGATAAAGGTTTACAAGCCATTAAAGTTAGTAAAATAGACCAAGAAACTACTATAACTCAATAGTAGTTTTTTTCTTAGTTATGTGATATAATTCAAGTAGGGAGGATGATGTTAAATGAAAATTAATACAAGAGGAGATAAAATTTTAGTAACAGATGGAATCAAAAATCATGTAGAATCAAAATTAAAAAAATTAGAAAAATATTTTGACAATCATGATGAAATATCTGCGAATGTTTTAGTAAAAATCGGAGGAAGAAACCAAATTGTAGAAGTAACAATACCAACAAATCATTTTACCTTAAGAGCTGAAGAAGCTAATGATGATTTATATGCAGCTGTAGATTTAGTGATTGATAAACTTGAAAGACAAATAAGAAAAAATAAATCACGACTTGAAAAAAGATTAAAAAAAGAAACAATTAAAGAAATGAATTATGATTTTGAAATAGAAGATGATGAAGAAGATAATAATAAAATTGTAAAAAGAAAAGAATTAGATACAAAACCAATGAGTGAGGAAGAAGCAATTTTACAAATGAATCTTTTAGGACATACATTTTTTATATTTAAAAATGCTAAAAATGAAAACGTTTGTGTTCTATATAAAAGAAAAGATAATAATTACGGTATTATAGAAATAGATTAAAAATAAATAAAAAAACATATATTTACTTTGAATATATGTTTTTTTTTGATAGAATATATATTGTACATAAAGGAGATGTTCATATATGAGCTTGTTAAAAAGTTTATTTGACCATGAATATAAAGAATTAAAAAAGTTTGAAAAAATTGCAGATGAAATTGAAGCATTAGATGAAGAATTTCAAAAACTAACTGATGAAGAATTAAAAAATAAAACTAATGAATTTAAAGAAAGATTAGACAAAGGAGAAACACTTGACGATATATTAGTAGAAGCTTTTGCAACTGCTAGAGAAGCAGCCTTCCGTGTTATTGGAGAAAAACCATATTACGTACAATTATTAGGTGGATTAGCTATTCATCACGGTAATATTGCAGAAATGAAAACTGGTGAAGGAAAAACTTTAACTTCTGTATTGCCATCATATTTAAATGCATTAACAGGAAAAGGTGTTCATGTAATTACAGTTAATGAATATCTAGCAGATCGTGATGCTAACTGGATGGGAAATATTTTTAGATTTTTAGGTCTTACTGTAGGAATAAATTTAAGAGAATTAACTCCTAGAGAAAAAAAAGAAGTATATAACTGTGATATTACATATACAACAAATAACGAATTAGGTTTTGACTATTTAAGAGATAATATGGTTGTGAGAAAAGAAGATAGGGTTAATCGCGGATATAATTTTGCAATTATAGATGAAGTGGACTCAGTTTTAATTGATGAAGCAAGAACACCACTTATTATATCTGGTGGAGAGTTATCTTCTGCTAATCTTTACATTCAAGCTGACAATTATGCAAAATCATTGAAAGAAAATGATGATTATACTATTGATGAAAAAACAAAATCTGTTACTTTAACTGAAAAGGGTGCGGATAAAGCAGAAAAAATGTTTAAGATAAACAATTTATATGATTTAACCAATACTGCTTTAGTACATCATATCAATCAAGCACTTAAAGCTAATTATGCAATGAAAAATGATGTAGATTATGTAGTACAAGATGGTGAAGTAGTAATTGTAGACCAATTCACTGGACGTTTAATGAAAGGTAGAGCATTTTCTGAAGGACTACATCAAGCTATAGAAGCTAAAGAAGGTGTAGATATTCAAAAAGAAACAAAAACTTTAGCAACTGTTACTTTCCAAAATTTATTTAGAATGTATAAGAAGTTAGCAGGTATGACTGGTACAGCTAAAACAGAAGAAGAAGAATTTAGAAATATATATAATATGTATGTTATAGAAATTCCAACAAATAAAGAAGTTATAAGAGAAGATTTGCCTGATTTAGTTTATCCTACTCAAAAAGGTAAATTTAAAGCTATCCTAAGAGTTATAGAAGCTAAACATAAAGAAGGTCAACCGATATTAGTTGGGACAATAGCAATAGAAACTAATGAATTATTAAGTCAATTATTAACAAAAAAAGGAATTAAACACGAAGTATTAAATGCTAAAAACCATGCAAGAGAAGCAGAAATAATTGCAAAGGCTGGACAAAAAGGAGCAGTTACCATTGCAACCAACATGGCAGGACGTGGTACAGATATTAAACTTGGTGAAGGGGTTAAAGAACTCGGTGGATTATGTGTAATAGGAACTGAAAGACATGAATCAAGACGTATTGATAACCAATTAAGAGGACGTTCAGGACGTCAAGGAGACCCTGGTATGAGTCAATTCTTTGTATCAATGGAAGATGAATTAATGGTTCGTTTTGGAACTGAAAAAATTAAAACTATGATGCAAAGTTTCGGATTTGAAGAAGACCAAGCTATTAGAAGTAAAATGTTTACTAAATCAATAGAAACTGCTCAAAAAAGAGTTGAAGGTAACAATTTTGACATAAGAAAACAATTACTTCAATATGATGATGTCATGAATCAACAAAGAGAAATAGTATATTCTAAAAGAAATGAAATAATAGATAGTGAATCCATTCATGAAAATGTTTTAGATACTTTTTATAATCATATTTCTGATTTGGTTAACTCACATATAATGCCAGAAGGATATTTAACTGAACATGATAATAGTGAAATTATAGAAGCAGTAAATACATATCTTCTAAATAAAACTACTATTGAAGTAAAAGAAATAGAAAATAAAGAAATAGAAGATGTAATAAATATAATATATGATAAAGTCATTGAAGGTTATAGTGAAAAATTAAAACAATTACCAAAAGAAATTGCAAACGATTTTGAAAAGGCAATTAGTTTAAGAGTAATAGATACCCATTGGATGGAACATATAAATACACTTGATCATTTAAGAGAAGGAATTGGATTACGTGGTTATGCCCAAACAAATCCATTACAAGCATATACAATAGAAGGATTTGACCTATTTGATGAAATGATGCAAAAAATAGATAAAGATACATCATTATATTTGCTAAAGGCAGAGATAAGACAAAACTTAGAAGCTAAAGAAGTAGCACAAGGGAAAAAGACTACTAATGAAGATAAATCAACAGTAAAGAATAAACCTAAAAAAGTAAAAAAAGTAGGTAGAAATGATCCGTGTCCATGTGGAAGTGGAAAAAAGTATAAGAACTGTTGTGGCAAATAACTCGTAAAGTCCCATAAATAAAGGGAAAACACGAGTTTTTCTTTTTAGCAAAAAATAGCCCAAAATAAGGGTTGGAGCCATTCTGGAGCCACTTTATTCTTGAAATGTGGCTATATAATCTTAATACCATCTTTCTATTTGATAAAAAATAGCTAAAAGTCATGATATAATATTGTATGTGAAAAGAGGTGTTATTATGGCTCATATGGGATGCAGTTGTGGAAATGATATGTGGGATGGAGATGGACACATAGTTTATGATGTATTTAGTAAAAATGATTTAACTGAGTATATTCAAAATGGTAAAATCAATAATAAATTTGAAGATATATATGATAATTATCCACCTTTTTATGAAGAGAATACATATTTTTGGCTTTGTGATGAATGTAAGGAAGTTCATATGTGGTCTTATACACCAAAGTATTGTTACAGAACTTATAAATTAAGAAAAGAACGTGAAGAAATATCAATAGAGAGTATAAAGAAATTAGATGAATATTTTGTAATTAATTTAAATGATTATGATATTATTGATGAAATGCTTATAAAAGATTATATGCAAAAAAATCCTTCTAGACCATATAAATATTTTGTAACAGGTGATTTAACAAAAGTATATATCATAAATACTGATACAAATGAACTTGATAGAATATATGATTTGACTTATGAAAGTTTTGTTGAGTATAGTTTCAATTCGGATTCGTTCGATTATACAATAGATAAAAAGAATAGTGGTCATGAATACGTTGTAGAAAATGGTATAAGAAAGCAAAAAGATACAGATGACTATCCACATAAGCAGGTTAATTTTATGATTAAAGAAAAAAGTAGTAATGGTGGTTCAATAAGTTATACAGATTCTAACTTGGAACCTGAAACCTATACAATAAATACCATGGATGAATTTAACAAGAAATATGGTAAGTATTATAAGGAAAAAAGATGAATAAAAAAATAAAGTTAAAAGAAATAATGAGATATGTAGAGGAGAATAGCGATGGAACAATTGATAAGAGAACTTATACAATCAGTAGATAGTTTAAATAAATTTTCATGGAGTGATTTAATTTCGTTGGTTTCTTTAATAGGAGCATGGATAACAATATTCTTTTTAATAAAAGATAAAGTTGAAAATAAAAGACCTTATTTACAAATAACATTTGAATTAGTTAGAGATAATCTGACTTGTATTGTATTAAGAAACGTTGGTAATGTTCCACTTGAATTAAAGAAAATAAAATTTGATGAAGACTTTGTTAATCAATTACCTGAAAGAGAAAGAACAGGATTAATAGATAATAAAATCAATAATATGAAAATATTTCCAGGTAAACAGTGGATAATTTGCTTAGGAGTAATAGTGCCAGAAATATTAGAAAATTATGAAATAAAATCATTAAGAATAGATTATGAATATTCAAAGATTGGTAAAAAAAGAAAGTATAAAGAGTCAACAGATGTTGATTTTACTCAATATTCGAGAATGTTAGTATATGTGTCTGAAATAGATGAGTTAAGAAGTCAAAATAAGAAATTGGAAAGAGAATTAAAAAATATATCTAAAGAAGTAAAAAATATAAGAGCAACAGTAGTTAATTATGCTAATTTAAAAGATAAATATACTAGCACATTAGTAAATGGCTATGAAAAGAATGAATAGAGTTTTTTGATGAAATGCCGATATTTATAAATAAATTATTCAACTCTACATTAGAATGTAAAAAAATATGATATAATTGATATAGGTAGGTGATAAAAATGCCAGTACATTTTAATTCTTTTATTGCAGATAGGGAAGAACAATTAAAGACAAAACTATTTTCTGATATTGTAACAAACTATACCGAAGAAGCTGATAATGTATTTGTTAATGATGATAAAACAAAAATACATATGACTTCATATTTTAAGGATATTAATACTAAAAAGAATATCGGCAAAGTGGTAATTACACTAATAGTTAGAAAAGATAATATTGAATTGGTTGATTCTGATATTGTATTATTATCAGATAAAAAAATAAAATTACATTTTGAAGAAAAACTAGAACAATCTTCAGAAGCAAATGAGTATTATATGGTTTATGATTTAGAAAGTGAAAGACATTTTGATATAGAAACTGTTAATAGATATTGTATTAAAGAAGAATTGGAAGATAGTGATAGAGATGCATATTTATCAGCATTTCCGTTTCAATTAGATTTATATGAAAATGAGGAAGAAATGAATAAAGCATTGGGGATGGGGGAAGAAGTAGATATACCTAGAATTGGCAAAAAAGTTATAGGAATGGATCCTAAAATGATGTCTGATGGTAGGGTTATGACAGGATCAAACGAACCATGTTCTTTTATTATTGGACAAGTTAAAGATTATAAAGATGTTGAAGTTGATATTGCTAATAATATTATTAAATTTAAAATTATAGATTTGGAAACAGGAATTGGAAACATGCCAGTAGCAGTACACGGAGAAAATTTTGATTTAAGTAAATTAAAAAAAGATGTATTACTTGGAATGGTAGCTGATGTAAAAGCAGATTTAAGTGAGTAAAAAAATATAAGTGCCAAGTTGGGTGTGGACAAAAATATAATAAGAAATTAAAAAAGGCTTAGTAAAATAAGGGTAAACTAAGTCTTTTCATTTTATTAAAAACAATGATTTTATATTCTGGAGCCATTTGTAGAGCCATATTAACAAAAAAGAGCTAGTTTTCAACAGTATTTCTAGCTCTATTGATCGTATTAATTACTTCAGAAGATGTAGTATTAAATAAGTGAGAATAAGTGTTTAAAGTTTCACTTGAATTGGAGTGTCCAAGATATTTAGAAACCATAGTAACAGGAGCTCCGTTATTAACCAAGAAAGAAGCACAGCTGTGTCTAAAATCATGCAACCTTATTTCTTTAATACCAGCTTTATTTGCTATTTCGCCTTTTCTTCGTTGGGCTTGTTTATATGTTAGAGGAGTAAGACCTTTATCATTACCAAATATAAAGAAATCATCATTAAAGTTTTTATATTTAGAAACATTATCGTAATACTTTTTTAAATCTTCATATAAAGCATCACACATAGTTAATATTCTATTACTTGAAGCAGTTTTTAAATTACATACATAGTAAGAAGAAGAGTAATTATCTAAACTTTGAACTTGCTTATTGATCCATAAGGTTTTATTATCCCAATTAATATCTTTCCATTGCAAGCCTCTAGCTTCTCCAATTCTTAAACCACAATAATACAATGTTTCCCATAGGATCCTATATCTATCTTCATCTTCGGAAGCTAGAAATTTATCAAATTCAGATATATCATAATAAGCCTTTTCTTTCACTAATTCATCAGGATTCTTGAATCTTTCCATATTTAATAGTATCTGATGAAAGTTATAGCCATATCGCTTCTCTCCAAAGTTTAAAAATGCTTTTAATGCTTTAAGTTTGTCATTTTTAGTAACAGTCTTCATAGTATCAATACCAGCAATGTATTCTTTCCATTTATCATAATGAGCTATATTGAATTCAGAACACTTGATATTGAATAATATTTTTAATGATTCTTGTGTATAGATGTAGCTCCTACGAGTGTTTATTCTAACTTTGTCAGATTGGAACTCAAGATACTTGTCCCATAGATCTCCTAAAGTCATTTTAGAGGGAATATTAGAGTTATTATCTAATTCATTTAAGAACTTTCTTTCGGCTTCCTTTGCCTCAAATTTAGTGGCATATTTCTTACTTGTATATCTGCGATTATTATTTAATGAATCCTTATAATTAACTCTAAAGAGCCAACATCTACCATCTTTAGTAGGATTATTATATTTATAAACAGGCATAATAAAATCACTTTCCTTTCATACTTTTATTGTGTAAGTACCTGAAAAGTGATATAATTTACTTGGAAGCCAATTATAACGATCCTTTCAGGATTTGTTTTAAAGTTTGCTAGACTTTTGTGGTTATCCATTTGACTTACTGTTCGAGCAGTAGGTCTTTTTTTATAGATTTCTTGTTAAGTATTTTGATACTCCAATGATTTTTACATTTAACTCATCTTTAGAGCATACTATAGGTTTAATTTTGTTATATTCAATAATAGGCATAAAGATATAACTATTATCACTTTCTGTTAAATAAACTATCATAGGTTTTCCTTTACTTGCCTTAATAACATAAAAAGTATTCTTCTTTGTGATTCTATCACTTTTCTTAAATACAATTGTATCTTCAGGAAATACTTTCTTACCGTAGTTATTAATTTCATCAAATATAATGTATCCAAAGTAATTATTAGGATCACCATAAAGAGTTGGTAGTTCAATTTCTTCCCATAGATAATTGCTTTCAGATTCTTTATCAAATGATAACTTAGTAGGAAAATCTTTATACACAAGAATCTCTCTTTTTTTATTAATGTTTTTATCAGTAAGTAAATTATCTCTCCATGTTAGATCGCTTTCAGAAATACTAAAATAGTTTGCTAATACTTTTATTTTATTTTTTCTTGGAACAACTTTTCCATTACACCAATCACACACAGTAGTATATTTGAATCCTAACTCATTAGCCAGCATAACACGATCTACTTTATGTAATTTCATATAATAGGAAAGGTTATCAGCGAATATTTTAGCTTCTTCGTTTTGATTTACATTTCCCATTTCTTACCACCTCATACCTATAATAACATAATCGTATTTAAATTACAATAAAAAATACGAATAAAATCGTATAAAATTATTTACAAGTTCTCCGAAAAGATGTATTATGTTATTGTAGCAGGGGAAAATGAGAGGAGGAAATCGTATTGAAATGAATGTAAAAAGTCGTAGTACAAAGGTCTAGCAAACTTTAAAACTTTAAAATAAATATGAAAGGATGATGAGAGATGAATAATGAAAAGTTAAATGCAAAAGACTTACTAGCAATAGCTTCAAGTCAGTGGGCTAGTGCTAAAGATATAATGGTTATAGGGAGTGTTGGTAGAAACAAAGCTTATGCCATTAGAAACGAAATAATAGCTGATTATTATGATGGAGATAAAAGAGTTAGAAATAGGAGATTAGTGCCTATGACAGAGGTATTAAAATATTTTAACATTAACATTGATTATCTTCGTGAGGTGGCTTCATATGAAAAATAATTTCATTATTATATTTGCTTTTTCAATTGTTAAGAATGGCATACAATAAAACAGTAATGTTCTTTTTTCAAAAGCCAGAAAATTATTATAGACAAGACTTTGTGAGAAAAATAAGAGCAGAAAAGAACGGATTTGAATATTTAACTTTGTATGAAGAATTGTTGATAGAATCATTAAACAAAGATGGTGTATTAGCAAATTTCTTTGATGATAAAATTGTCCCATATACAACAAAAGAATTATCAACAATATTTAATCATAGGGAATCTATTATCAAAAATGGATTAGAAATATTTCAAAAATATAAAATAATTGAGAAAAAAGAAGATGGTTCTTATTTTATTCCTGATGCATTAAAATACACAAAGAGAACGACAGTTGGAGCAGAAAACAAGAAAATACAAAGGAATAATAAAAAAGATAAAGAAGAAGTAGAAGACATTTGTCCACCAAGCGATGAAGACATTTGTCCAACATATATAGAACAAGAAACAAATATAAAAAAAGAAATAGAAATAAATAATAAAATTAATAATTTAGATTCAAAAACAAATATACAATTAAACAATGAATACAATAGTATAATTGAAGAAATAATAAATTATTTAAATGTTAAATCAAATAAAAATTTTACTACTAATAATGACTTTGTTACTAATTGGATAATAGAATTATTGGATAGTGGATATACCATAGATGATTTTAAAAAGGTTATAGATAATAAGTCTGATGAATGGGGAAATGATCCTGAAAAAAGAAAATACTTACGACCAGGCACTTTATTTAATCCTAAGAATTTTAATAAGTATTTAATAGGAAATAATTCTAAAAAAGATAAAGCATCATTTGAAGATGTTATGGATGATTATTTAAATGGAAAAGAATCAAATAGTAAAGTTAATATCTAGAATAAAAGATAGATTTCCTGACGAATTCTTTCGATTAAGTAAAGAAGAAAAATATGAGTATGTAAAAACCTTTGAAAAGTTATTTATAAGATTTGATTTTGATTTAGTAGATAAAGCTATAAGTAGAATATTTGATATGAGATATATAAAAGCACCAACATTTATGCAAATGCAATTATCAGTAAGTAGGATGCTGTTTGAAAGAAGATCAGAAGTATTTGTGAAAATGCAAGATAATGGATACTATATGAAAAATATAAGTGGTAGTCCAGAAGAAATAAAAGACAAACATTTTAAATTATGTGATGATATAGCTATTGAATTTTTAAAAGATGAGATATCTGAACAACATAAATTAGAAATACTAAAAGCCGTTGATGAATATGACTATCTTAAGGAGTATCGGGGATTAATATTATTTGATGAAAATCTACCAGTCCCCCCGGGGTGTGATCCAAATAACGATTGGGATTATTCAAGACCGACCTGCCACCTAAATACACACAAACAATAATTTTCCGTGAGTTTTTTGGAAAATATAATTATGAAAGAAAGAGAAAAAGCATATATAAAAAGAGTATTAGAAGCTAATAATGGTAAAACTAATACTCTATTTTTTTAAGATCTAAAGGATCTTCGCTAATTATTTCCAAAGAATATTTAATCTTTAATAATTTAATCACTTCTGCTTTAGTTTTCTCATAGTCTTCATCATATAGATTAAAAATATCAGAAGCTGAATTATAGTGCTGTAGGAATGTTGCCTTCCACATAGCATTTCTATAAAAAGAACTAGCAATATAAAAAGCAATAACCTCAGGCATAACATATTCTTCTACATAATCGTGATAGTTGTCATAAAAAGGATTGATTATTGTTTTTAATTCTTCATTACTAATGTCTTCATCAGTAGATTTTCTTAACATAGACACCTCCGCGTTGTATTAATCACTCTAAAAAGATAAAAAATCAACCTTTTAACTCCTAAAATGTAAAAATATTTTCTTAAAACGGGAGATATATGTTATAATTATAGTAGTAGGAGATGATTAATTTGGAAGTGTCATACGGTAAATTAGCAAAAATAATGCAAGATAAAAAGATAAAGAAAAAAGATATAAAAGAAAATGCTCATTTAGGATGGACTACAATATCAAAAATTACAAATAATCAGGATGTTAGTATGGATGTTCTGAAGAAGATATGTGAATATTTAGAATGTGATATTGGTGATATTGTTGAATTTAAAAAGAGTGAGGTGAAGAGTCATGGAAACAACTAACTTATCAAAAATTAGAAGAGAAAAAATGTTAAAAACTATAAGTGAAATAAAGAAAAGTATTTATGATGAATCGACATTAAACAATTTATCGTTAATTGAATCAGAATTAAATAGTAAAAAGTATGGACTAATTTGGGAAGAACACGAAGAAAGAGTTGACGTTGAATTAGGAAGTCAAATTCCAGTTTTTGTAGAGTCTAAAATGCAGGAAATTAAGTTATCAAATAATGATAAATACAATTTTCTATTAGAGGGAGATAATTTACATAGCTTATACTTGTTAGAAAAAACTCATAAAAATAAAATCGATGTAATTTATATAGATCCTCCTTATAATACAGGTAAAGATGATTTTAGATATGATGATAAAATGATTGGCGAAGATGATCTCTTCAGACATAGTAAATGGATTTCATTTATTTCTAAAAGATTGGAACAGTCAAAAAAACTATTAAAAGACGATGGAATAATATTTATTTCCATTGATGATAATGAGCAAGCGACAATGAGACTTATATGTGATGACATTTTTGGAGAGAACAATAGAGTTGCAACTTTTGTATGGAAAAAAAGGTATCAAGGAGCTAAGGAAAAACATATAGTGGTAGTACAGGAATATATTCTAATGTATTGTAAAAACAAAGATTTATTGCCAACTTTATTTGTTTCATCTGATGAAGAATATGCAAAGAAGTACTTTAAAAATAGTGATGAATGGGGTTCTTATAGGACTCAACCATTAGAGGCAGGTAAAAGTATGGATGATAGACCTAATTTGAGATTTCCAATAATGGCTCCTGATGGAACAGAAGTTTATCCAAAAAGACAGTGGATATGGGGAAAAGAACATGTGGATGAGGGAATAAAGAAACATGTTATCGGTTTTTCAAAAGCAAAAAACGGTAGTTGGAATGTATTTATTAAACAATATTTACACAATGAAGATGGTGAGCAAAGAAAAACAAAAATGTTTTCGATTATAGATGGTATTTATACTCAACATGGTACCAAAGAAATAGAAAATATTTTTGGAGATGGAAATGTATTTAAGTTTCCAAAACCATCAAAATTAATTAAACGATTATTAGAATTAACAAATTATAAACATGATCCATTGATTTTAGATTTCTTTGCTGGTTCAGGAACAACTGCACATGCTGTATTGGAAATGAATAATGAAGATAATGGTAAAAGGCAATTTATTTTATGTACTAATAATGAAAATAATATATGTGAGGATATAACATATCAAAGAATTAAGACAGTAATTACAGGAAAAAGATTAGATGGTTCAAATTATTCATCTGGTATAAAATCAAATTTAAAATACTATAAAACTGCATATGTTCCTAGGATTAATACTGATGAAGAAAACTTAAGTAAAAATTTAATGGTAAATATTAAGAATTTAATACAACTTGAAAATGGTATTGAGATTGATGATAAAATAGTAAGAGTAATTTTAACAGAAGAAGACATAGATATATTTACAAC
>CALVZF010000004.1 GCA_944372455.1 uncultured Bacilli bacterium | reverse complement strand
CTTATATGTCTTTTTATTTTGAAAAAAGTGCATATAATGTTTTTTTACATTACACACACTAAAAATTATACAACCAAATTAATTTGTTAATACTTCTTTTTATATGCTATACTTGTAAATATAAATGGAGGTTTATTATGATTGATACACATTGTCATTTAGAATTAGCAGATTATGATAATATTGATGAAATAATAAATATTTGTAAAAAAGAAGGCTTAAAAAAAATTATTGTTAGTGGTCATGATTTAAAAAGTAGTATAGAAGCAATAGAACTAACTAAAAAATATGATATTGTATATGCGACTGTAGGTTTTTTACCAGATATATTAAAGGAAAATACAAATAATGACATAAAAAAATTAGAAATCTTAATACAAGAAAAAAAGGTTGTAGGTGTTGGAGAAATAGGTCTTGATTATTATTGGTATAAAGATAATAAAGAAGAACAAAAAAAGTTATTTATAGATCAATTAAATTTAGCTAAAAAATATAATAAACCTGTTGTTATTCATTCTAGAGATTCTATAAACGATTGTTATCAAATTTTAAAAGATATGAATCTTAAAGGAACAATGCATTGTTATAGTGGAAGTGTTGAAATAGCCAAAGAATTTATAAAAATAGGCTTCTTGATAAGCATAGGAGGAGTTTCAACATTTAAAAATGCTAAAACTATTAAAAATGTAATAAAAGAGATTCCACTTGAATATATTTTATTGGAAACTGATAGCCCTTATCTTACTCCAGAACCATTTAGAGGGAAAAAAAATTATCCTTATTATGTTAAATATGTTGCTCAAAATATTGCTTTGATAAAAAAGATTTCTTTAGAAAAAGTTACTTTAATTACCACTTTGAATGCAAATACACTGTTTGACTTTTAATATATGTTATGCTAAAATTAATTTATAATTAAGAGGTGGAAACATGAAGTTTAAAGTTCCCAAAAAGGTTGGTATAATTTTAAAGTTTTCAATAGTGTTAATATTTGCTATATATGTTTCTTTAACTAGTAAAGTTGAAAATGTTAGTTCATTAAGTCCAGAACTTGATGCTGATATAACCCAAAATATCATACCTTATGATTCTTATGAGGAAGTTAATGCTAATTTAGATTTTGGGGAAAAGCAAGTAATTCAAAAAGGAATTAATGGATTAACTGTTGAATACAATGGTGTTAAACTAGAAGTTCAAAAACCACAGGCCGAAGTAATTCAAGTGGGAGAGAAAATACTTTCTACATTTGTTGGTTCAATGACTGGATATGGTCCAGATTGTAAAGGTTGTGGGGGAAAAGTAGGATATGGTCAAGATGTTAGAAATGGAAATATCTATTATAATGATAAATCTTATGGAAAACTAAGAATTATTGCTGCAGATAAAAAATATCCTTACGGTTCTGTTTTTAGAATCAGCAATAGTAAAGTTTTAGGAGAACCTACATTAGCTATTGTACTTGATAGAGGTGGGGCAGTGCACGGAAATAAAATAGATTTATTATTTGAATCTGAATCGAAAGTCCCTAAGGGTACAACTCAAAAAAATGTTAAAATAGACGTTATAAGATTAGGATGGAATAAATAAATACAATAGTGTTTATTTATTTTTTTTGACCTTTATAAATTATTGTTATATAATTTTAAATGTTGGTGAAACTATATGGATAAAAATTTTAATTTTAAAAAAAAATATGGACAAAATTTTTTAAAAGATGAAAATATTTTAAATAAAATTGTTAATAGTTGTGAAGTAAATGATAAAGACTTAGTAATAGAAATCGGTCCTGGTGCTGGAGCACTTACTGAAAAGTTGTTAGAAAAAACTAAAAAAGTAATTTGTTTTGAAATAGACACAGATTTAAAAGATTTACTTAAACCATTAGAAATTAATGGTGCCAATATAATTTATGGGGATTTTTTAGAACAAGATGTAAATAAAGTTATTAAAGAATATAAATATAATAATTTATTTATAATTGCTAATTTACCATATTATATTACTACTCCAATTATTAATAAAATTATTGATGATAAATTACCGGTTAACAAATGCGTTTTTATGATTCAAAAGGAAGTAGCAGATAGATTTAAAGCCTCTGTTGGAACAAAACAGTATAATTCGTTATCTATATTTATTGATTATTACTTTGAAGTAAATAAATTATTTGATGTTAGTAGAAATTCTTTTTTTCCAGTACCAAATGTAGATAGTACAGTTATTTCTTTAGAAAAAAGGTCACATAATAAAGTGAATGTTAAAAATGAGGATTTATTTTTTAAATTAGTTAGAGATGCTTTTAAATTTAAACGTAAAACTATTAAAAATAACTTAAAAAATTATAATCTTAATATTGTAGAAGCAGTATTAAAAAAATATAATATGTCACTACAAACACGTGCTGAAGCTATTTCAATTGAAATTTTTAAAGAATTAGTTGATGCTCTATCATAAGATAGATTTTTAAAACGGTCTCTATAAATTTATAATGTTTCCGAAAAGTTCTTTAGGGTATGCTTATATATTTATATAAAAACATCTTGTCATAATTGATAAGATGTTTTCATATTATTTTATGGGTGATAAATGTGAATTTTAAAGTGGGGGATTTAGTAACTAGAAAATCATATAATAATGATACTGTATTTAAAATCATAAATATTGTAAATGATACGGTTTATTTAAAAGGAGTAACACTAAGATTATATGCTGATAGTAACACATTAGATTTAATACCGTTTAACCAAGAGGAAAAAGATATTATAGAAAATGATAATAGAAATTTTCAAGATATAAGAGATGCAATTAATTTAAATAGAAATGATTACTTTTACCTTCCTGGACGCGTGCTTCATATTGACGGTGACAGTGAATACCTGGACAGGTGTTTAAAGTTTTATAAGGAATATAACATTCTTGCTTATGGTGTTTATGCGAAAGAAGATGAAGTTCCAACTAAAATTAGAAAATATTTAGAAGAAACAAATGCTGATATTGTTGTTATAACAGGGCATGATGCTTATTATAAGAAAAAGGGTAGTAAAGATGACTTAGATGCATACAAAAATAGTCAAAATTTTATAAAATCTATAAAAGAAGCTAGAAAATATGAAAAAGCACATGATAAATTGATAATTATTGCAGGTGCTTGTCAATCTGACTATGAAGAGTTAATAAGAGCAGGAGCTAACTTTGCTTCCAGTCCTAAAAGAATAAATATTCATGCTTTAGATCCTGCTATAATTGCAACCATGATAGGTCTTACCGATAAAGGAGAAGATATTGATTTAATGGGAATATTATCAAAAACTAAATATGGTTCAGATGGAATAGGTGGAATAAAAACTAAAGGGACTATGTATGTAGGATTTCCAAGATAGGAGAAAAAAATGACTATTGAAAAAATTAAAGCAAATATAAATGATAATATTGGACATAAAGTAAGAATTGTATTTAATGTTGGGAGAAATAAAAAAGAAGAGTTTGAAGCTACGATTAAGGAGATATATAATTATATATTCATTGTAGAAACAAACAACGAAAATAAATCATTTTCATATTCAGATGTATTAACTGAAACTGTTGAATTACATTTTGACTAAATTAATCCAATTTTTGCTAATAATTCCCATAATTTAACAACTTTTTTAAGTAAAACAATTGCTTTTTTAATTTCTTTTATATATAATTTACTTAGAAGCATAAATGCTTTGGAAGGAGAGGATTTGTCTTGAAAATTACATCTGTAACAGTTAGAAAAATTGAAAAAGAAAATTCACGTATGAAAGGGATTGCATCAGTATTAATAGATGATAGCTTTGCAGTTCACGACATTAGAATTATTGAAGGAGATAATGGTCTATTTATAGCAATGCCTAGTAGAAAAACTCCAACTGGCGGATATAGAGATATAGCTCACCCTATAAATCCAGAAGTTCGCAAGATGTTTGAAGAAGCAATATTAGCAGAGTATAATAAAGTAGAAGAATAATCCAAAAGCTCATTATTGAGCTTTTTTAATTTTAATCATATTTGTACTATTCCATCATATATTATAATGAAGGGGAGATAATAATGGACAAAGTACAAGAATTAGATACAATCATTACACATACTATAGCTCTAACTGAAAGGAAAAACATTACAATTTCAGGAGTTAAAAAAATTGAAAGTTTTGATAATGAAGAATTTTTAATAGAAACTCTAATGGGATATGTGGTTGTTAAAGGAGAAGAATTAGAAATAATCAGATTAGATACTTATCAAGGTAATATTGCAATTAAAGGAAAAATCAATTCTATAAATTATATTGATAACGATAAAGGAAAAGAAAAAGATGATGGTATATTTAATAGGTTATTTAAGTAATGGAATTAATAATTCAAATTAAATCATTGCTTTTTTCTTTTGCTTTTGGAATACTTTTTTCTTGTGTTGTAAATATTTTTAATAATAAATTATACAATTCAAGATTGAGATATCAAATAATTAATGCGTGTTTAATGTCAATTATATCGTGTTTAATATATTTTATTTGCATAAAAAAAATTAATAATGGTATAATTCATATTTATTTTATTATGATGATTATATTTGGATTTATAACTGAAAAAAAATTATTGAAGATTAACTATAGAATTATAAAAATTAAAAATAAATTTTTAGTAAAAAAACAAAAATAGTTTACACTTTTCAAGATTCGCCAATATTTAACAGTTTACAAAAATAAAATAAGTGATATAATTATCTATAATAGAGGTGAATTAAAATAATGACCAAAAAAAAGTCACGCAAAAAACAAAAAAAATTTAATAAAAATATTTTGTGGACTACTCTTTGTTTAGGAGTAATAGTTTTTTGTGTGTATACTTTTTCTTCATATTTTTTAAAAATATATAATATTTATAAAGAAAAGGAAGAATTAACTAAAAAGATTGCTAGTTTAGAAAAAGAAGAAGAACAATTAAAAAGTGATGTTCAAAAGCTTCAAGATCCAGAATATGTGGCACGTTATGCTAGAGAAAAATACTTATATTCTAAAGATGGAGAATACATAATTAAGTTACCGTAAAAAGTATGCAAACTTGCATATTTTTTATTTGTAAAAAAAATTAAAAAAGTATTGACTAAGAAAATGTGTTCGTATAATATAAACACTGAAATCATTTTATTTGAAATTTATATTTTAAACGTTCTTTTGACAAAATATATAGCCATTGTAAATTAAAATAGCTTAACTAAGGTGATTAACTATGAAATTAAAAAAAACTATATATTTTATATCATTAAATTTTTTAATTGTTGTATCAATAAAATCCCCATTATTTAATGAAACATTATTTTTATTTTTAATATACTCAATATTTTTTAATAAGAGATTTTATATTTTATTATTAAGTAATTTATTATTATTTTCAATTGATAATTTATTTTTATATAAAAATATTATTTTCTTTCTTTTATTTGAAATTTTAATAAGTATATTTATAAATGATAAGAAAGTGAATAAAATTTTTATTTATAGAATCTTTATGTTGACTTTTTTTATATATTTAGTTTTAATAAATATATTTGAACCAATGGTTTATAATTTTAATAGATTGTTCCATTCCATTTATTTGTATTTTTTATCTTTGTTTTTATGTAAAATTTCTTTTATTTCAAATAAGTGGTTGGAAGGAGGACAAGAATGAGTGAAGTAGTAGAATTTTTGAATAATCAAATAAATTTAAAAGATCAATGTATTGTAGTTGCATGTTCTGGTGGTCCAGATTCAATGGCTTTGTTAGATATTCTAGTAAATATTGGCAAAGAAAAAAATACAAAAATTGTATGTGCTCATGTAAACCACAAATTAAGAATAGAAAGTGAAATGGAAAAAGAAGGTGTAAAAAAATATTGTGAAATCCATAATGTTATTTTTGAGTATTTTGAAATAAAAAACTATAACAAAGAAAACTTCCATAATCAGGCTAGAAATATAAGATATAACTTTTTTGATGAAATCGTTAATAAGTATAAAGCTAAATATTTATTTACTGCACACCATGGAGACGATTTAATAGAAACCATTCTTATGCGTATAACACGTGGTTCTACCTTAAATGGTTATAGTGGATTTCATAAAATAACACCTAAAGATAACTATTATATTGTTAAACCTCTTATTTTTGTCACTAAACAACAATTATTGGAATATGTTGAAAATAATAATATCAAATATGCACTTGATTATTCAAATGATAAAGATGTCTATACACGTAATAGATATAGAAAATACATTTTACCATTTTTGAAAAATGAAAATAAAAATATTCATAAAAAATATTTAGCGTTTAGTGAGAAACTCCAAAAATATGAAAATTTTACTATTAAATATTTAGATAAAATTTATGATAAAATTGTACAAGACAAAACTTTAAATATAAAATTATTTAAAGTTGAAGATATTTTAATTCAAGAAAAACTTCTTATGAGATTTATTTATAATGAATATAACAATAAAATTAATTTAATTAATAAAAAGCATTTAAAAGAAATTAATAATATTATTTTTTCAAATAAGGCTAATGCCAAAATAGATTTACCAAATGGTTTAAAAGCTATAAAAGCATATAATTGCTTAACAATTGTTAAAACTAATGAAAAAATAAATGAAAATTTTAACTTTTTGTTTAAAACTAAATTATCATTAAATAATAAAAAAATTGTCAAAGTTAAAAATAGTGATGATACTACTAATTTTACTATAAGATTAAATAGTAAAGAAATAAAATTACCTTTACATATAAGGAATATAAATGTAGGAGATAAAATAGAAATTAAGGGATTAAATGGTACAAAAAAAGTAAAAGATATATATATTGATAATAAAATTCCTATTGATGAAAGAAAAAATATTCCTTTACTAGTTGATGATAATAATACTATATTATGGATTTTAGGAATTAAAAAATCTAAATATGATAAATCAAAAAAAGAATTTTGTGATATAATAATTAGGTATATCTAAAAAGGAGGAAAACTATGAAGAAAAAAGCAAAAAGAGGACTATTACCATATTTATTTTTATTTTTGATAATGCTAACTATATTATATTTTGTTAGTAATATGAATAATAAAGTAAATATTTTAAGTTATGATGAATTTGTTGTTGCTTTAAATGAAGGCAAAATTGATGAAATGGACATTACTCCAAAAAGTAGTGCGAGAGTTTATGAACTAACAGGAAAGTTAAAAAATTATAAAGATAATGAATCATTCTTTGTAAGAGTACCATTATCTGATGAAATTGTTTCTAAAGTATTAGATACGAATGATAAATATAATTTTAAATTAGTAACTGAACCTGATCCATCATCTAATTCATTCTGGATAGTACTTATAAATGTATTACCAATGTTAATTTTAGTAGGAGCTACATTCTTTATTTTTACTAAACAGATGGGTGGAGCTAACAAATCTATGGATTTTGGAAGAAGTAGAGCTAAATTAAATGAAGATTCTAAAAAGATAACATTTGATAAGGTAGCAGGATTAGACGAAGAAAAAGAAGAAGTTAGTGAATTAATTGATTTTCTTAAAAATCCTAAAAAATTCCAAAAATTAGGGGCTAGAATTCCTAAAGGAGTATTATTAGTAGGACCTCCAGGTACAGGTAAAACCTTATTAGCACGTGCAGTAGCAGGAGAAGCAAATGTGCCTTTCTATTATATAAGTGGTTCTGATTTTGTAGAACTATTTGTAGGTGTAGGTGCAAGTCGTGTAAGAGATATGTTTAAACAAGCTAAACATAATGCCCCATGTTTAATTTTCATTGACGAAATAGATGCAGTAGGTCGTCAAAGAGGTTCAGGTATTGGTGGTGGACACGATGAAAGAGAACAAACATTAAACCAATTATTAACCGAAATGGATGGATTTGGTGCCAATGAAGGTATAATAATTATTGCTGCTACAAATAGACCTGATGTATTAGATCCAGCACTTTTAAGACCTGGAAGATTTGATAGACAAGTAACAGTTAACTTACCTGATATAAAAGGAAGAGAAGAAATATTAAAAGTTCATGCACAAAATAAAACATTTGCTAAAAATATTAAATTATCAAATTTAGCTAAAAGAACTGTAGGATTTAGTGGCGCAGATTTAGAAAACTTGCTTAATGAAGCTGCTTTACTTGCTGTAAGAAGAAATAAAGATAAAATTACAATGGCAGAAATAGATGAAGCCCAAGATAGAGTATTAATGGGTCCTGCTAAAAAAAGCAAAAAATATACTGAAAAGGAAAAAAGAACTGTAGCATACCATGAAGCAGGGCATGCAGTAATAGGGTTAAAACTGGATGGCGCTAATGAAGTACAAAAAATTACTATTGTTCCAAGAGGAGCTGCAGGTGGTTATAACTTAATGTTACCAAAAGAAGAAACTTACTTTTCAACTAAAAGAGAATTACTTGATACTATTAGTGGACTTCTTGCAGGTCGTGTAGCAGAAGAAACAATATTTAATGAAGTAACCACAGGCGCACATAATGATTTTGAGAAAGCTACAAAAATAGCTCGTGCAATGGTTACAGAATACGGTATGAGCGATTTAGGACCTGTTCAATTTGAACAAAATGAATCTAGTGTGTTCTTAGGTAGGGATTATAATAAAAGTAGAAACTTCTCTAGCCAAGTAGCATTTGAAATTGACCAAGAACAAAGAAAAATAATCAACGAATGTTATGAAAAAACTAAAAAGATTATTAAAGAAAATAAAGATCTTTTAGAGTTAATTGCTTCTTCACTTTTAGAACATGAAACTTTAACTAAAGAACAAATAGATTATTTAGTAGAAAATGGAAAAATGCCTACAGATGATGTTAAAGAAGAAAAAGAAGAATTAACACTAGAACAGTTAAAATCATTAGCTAAAGATAAAGGAATAAAAGGTTATACTAAAATGTCAAAAGAAGAGCTAGAAAAAGAATTAGATAAATAGTTAAAAAGGGATTTTAAAAATCTCTTTTTTTTGGTAAAATAGATATACGGATAATCCAAAGAGGTGTTTTAAATGGGTAAGGTAATATCAATGGTAAATCAAAAAGGTGGAGTAGGTAAAACAACGACTAGTATTAATTTAGCCGCTTCATTGGGGTATTTAGGTAAAAAAGTTTTAATGGTGGATTTAGATCCACAAGGAAACGCTACAACAGGAGTAGGAATTAATAAAGGGGATATTGATAAAAGTATCTATAACTTATTAATAGGAGAAGCAGAAATAGGGGAAGTTATTTTAAAAACTAAATTTAAAAATTTACATATAATACCAGCTACTATAAATTTAGCTGGTGTTGATATTGAACTTATTGAAAAAAGTAGATATGAAATCGGTTTTTCAAAAGGGGAACAATTAAAAAGGAAATTAGAATTAGTTAAATCCAATTATGATTTCATATTAATAGATTGTCCGCCATCATTAGGGATATTAACAACCAATGCATTAACTGCAAGTGATTCAGTTATTATTCCAGTGCAATGTGAGTTTTTTGCTTTAGAAGGAATAATGCAATTATTAAATAGTATTATGCTTGCACAAAGAAATTTAAATCCTAATTTAGATATAGAAGGGGTTCTTTTAACCATGCTTGATTCTAGAACTAATTTAGGGTTAGAAGTAGTAGAAGATATTAGAAGTTATTTTAAAGAAAGAGTTTACGATACAATAATTCCTAGGTTAATTAGACTTACAGAAGCTCCTTCACACGGGAAACCAATACTTGCTTATGATCCAAAAAGTAGAGGAACTGAAGCCTATATTAATTTAGCTAAGGAGGTTATAGAAAGAAATGGAACAGAAGCGTAGAGCATTAGGAAAGGGATTAGAACAATTATTTAATAGTGAGGGATTAGACTTTTCAAAAGTAGAAGAGCAAATTATTGAAGATACATCAAAAGATGAAATAGTAAATTTAAAACTTTCTGATTTACGTAGTAACCCATATCAACCTAGATTATATTTTGATGAAGAAGCGTTAAATGAATTAGCTGCTTCTATTAAAGAACATGGAGTATTTCAGCCAATAATAGTTAAAAAAAGTATAAAAGGATATGAAATAGTAGCAGGAGAAAGAAGAGTAAAAGCAAGTATTAAAGCTGGACTAGAAACTATACCTGCTATAATTAAAGATTTTACTGATGAAGAAATGATGCAAATCGCACTTCTTGAAAACTTACAAAGAGAAGACTTAAGCGCGATTGAAGAAGCAAAAGCTTATTATGATATAATACATTCATTAAATATTACTCAAGAAGATTTGGCTCGTAGAATTGGTAAAAGTAGAAGTCATGTAACTAATATGTTAGGATTATTAAGATTACCTTTAAATGTAAAAAAAATGATAAATTCAAAACAAATTAGTATGGGACATGCAAGAGTGCTTAGTAAATTAGAAAGTAACGAACAAATTGAAGAGTTAGCTAAAAAAATAATTAGTGAAGATTTGAGTGTAAGAGAATTAGAAGCTTTAACGAGTGAACAAGATTATAAAAAAACTACACCTATAAATAATACTAAAAAAAGTAATAGTAGACCATATATATATATAGAAGAAAAAATGAAAGAAAAACTAGATACAAAAATAAAAATTACAGACAAAAGAATAGAAATATCTTATTCAACTCCTAAAGATTTAGATAGAATATTAGAAATATTAAATATAAAAATTGATTAGGAGAGGTACAAAATGTTTGAAAATATAGGCAAATTTATAACTAGTAAAGATTTTATTCAAACTATACTAATATTGATAGGACTAATTGTTATTTATTTACTTTTTAAATCAATATTTAATAAGGCAATACAACATCATATAAAAAAAGTTAGTATAGATGTAAAAAAGATAAACACTTTAAAAAGTTTATTTATAAATATTGTTAAATGGTTATTCATATTTATTGGCATTTTAGTTGTATTAGATGCATTTGGAATACCAGTATCTACTTTAGTTGCTAGTTTAGGAGTAGTTGGAGTTGTATTAGGGTTAGCACTTCAAGATACTTTAAAAGATTTTATTTCTGGAATTTGTATTGTTTTTGAAAATCAGTTTTCAGTAGGTGATACTATTGAGATAGGTGGATTCAAAGGTGAAGTAATTGTTTTAGGACTTAAAACTACAAGAATTAAAAAGTATACTGGTGAAATAAAAATTGTTTCAAATAGAAATATAACAGAAGTAATAAATTATAGTAAGTCAAATTCATTAGCAATTGTTGATGTTTCAGTTGCCTATGAAGAAGATGTTAATAAAGTAGAACAAATCTTAAATCAAACTGCTGAACGATTAAATAATGACATTAAAGAATTGAAAGATAAAATAGAAGTATTAGGAATAGAAAAATTAGATGATTCATCAGTAGTATTTAGAGTTACTGCTGTTACTAAAGCGATGGAACATTATCAAGTACAAAGAAAATTATTAAAAGAGATAAAACTTGATTTAGATAATAACAATATAAAAATACCTTATCCACAATTGGAGGTACATAATGGAATCAAATTATAAATTAGGATCAATTCTTATAATGAAAAAAGCTCACCCTTGTGATAATAATAAATTTGAAGTTGTAAGACTTGGTGCAGATGTTAAAATAAAATGTTTAAAATGTGGTAGATGTATAATGTTACCTAGAATAGAACTAAATAAAAAAATAAAGAAAACGGAGGTATATTGATGGCAAAGAAAAAAGAAAAGAGAAAATTAAGTCCCATTAGCTTATTTTTCATTTTAATAGCTTCAACAATATTGTTAAGTGCAGTATTAAATGGGTTAGGAAAGATAAAAATAGATAATAATTATCCATTTTCATTTCTTTCTCAAGGAACATACAGCACAATTAATAGTGTTACTGGAGAACTAGAAAATCAAATTGTAGAAGTAGAATCACTATTAAATAGAAGTGGAATCCAATATATAATAGGAAATGTAGTTAACAATTTTATTACTTTTTCACCACTTAGTATGTTACTTATAATTTTAATAGGATTTTCAGTTGCTGAAAAGTCAGGACTTATAAAAACTTTGACACTTTCAGTAAATCCTAAAACTCCTAATTTTGTATTTACAATGTTAATAATATTTTTCGGAGTTATTTCTACTTTGTCTAGTGAAATAGGATATGTAATTTTAATTCCCTTGGCAGCTCTCATTTTCTCTTTAAATAAAAGAAATCCGATGGGAGGAATCATTGCAGCCTTTGCAGGAGTAGCAGGTGGATATGGAGTAAATTTACTATTTGGTACTCTTGATATGTCACTAACTACTTACACTACATCAGCAGCCCAATTATTAGACCCAAAATATAATGTGGCTTTATCTGGTAATATATTTTATATGATAGTAGCTACTATATTTATAGTAATAGTAGGAACTATCATTACAGAAAAATTAGTAATGCCAAAGTTTTCTAATAAATTAGAAGAAACTGATGAATTATTTATAGTAGAAAAGAAAGAAAAAAGAGGATTAATTTTTTCAAGTATTGCGACTATTTTATTACTATTAATATTCATATATATGATTATACCCGGGCTTCCATTTTCAGGAATTTTACTAGATGCTGAAGCAACAGGATATATAAATCAATTATTTGGTTCCAATTCATATTTTCAACAAGGATTAGTAGTTTTAGTAGCTGTGATATTATTTGTTGCAGGATTATTCTATGGTATAGGTGCCAGAACTATTAGAAGTGATAAAAGTTTAATAAATTATATTACATCTTCTAAAAATAACATTGGATATTTAATCATATTATTATTCTTTGCATCACAATTTATAGCTATATTTAAAAAAACCAATATAGGTACTATAGTTAATATTTGGATAATTGATTTCTTAAAATCTACAAGTATAAGTGGGCTACCATTAATTATAATTTTCTTTGTATTAACTATTATTGGAACAATATTACTACCATCTCCTACTTTAAAATGGTCAATAATGTCGCCATCTATAGTTCCATTATTCATGCAAGCAAATCTTACTCCTGAATTTGCCCAAATAATTTATAGAAGTGCCGTTTCAGTTGGTAATTTATTTACTCCACTTTTAGCATATTATGTTATTTATTTAGGATATTTACAAATTTATAATAAAAAAGATGATACTATATCAATTGGAGAATCATTTAGATATATAAGACCATATTTCTTCATATTTGGCATAACATTCTTGCTACTTATTATAATTTGGTATATAATAGGAGCACCAATTGGTCCAGGAGTTCAACCTACATTATAGGAGGTAATAATTATGAGTTTAACAGCCGGAATAGTTGGTTTACCAAATGTTGGTAAATCAACTTTATTTAATGCAATTACTAAAAAAAATATTCTAGCAGCAAATTATCCATTCGCAACTATTGATCCAAATGTTGGAATGGTAACTGTTCCTGATAAAAGATTAGAAGTATTAGTAGACATGTACCAACCCAAAAATTTTGTTCCTACAACATTTGAATTTACTGATATTGCTGGATTAGTAAAAGGTGCAAGTCTTGGGGAAGGATTAGGTAATAAATTTTTATCACATATAAGACAAGTAGATGCTATATGTGAAGTAGTTAGATGTTTTGAAGATGAAAATGTTACACATGTTGAAGGAAATGTTGATCCTATAAGAGATATTGAAATCATTAACATAGAACTAATACTATCTGATTTAGATATAATTGAGAATAGAATTACTAGAATTGAGAAAAGAGCGAAAACTTCTCGTGAAAAAGATGTAGTATTTGAATTTGAATTAATGACTAGAATTAAAGAAGCATTACAAAAAAATATACCCGCTAGATTCTTAGAATACACAAAAGAAGAATTAGAAATATTGTCATCTTTTAATTTAATTACAATGAAACCATTCATTTATGTTGCAAATATAAAAGAAAATGAAATAAATATAGAAGAAAATAAATATGTAAAAATGGTTAAAGAGTATGCTTCTAAAGAACAAGCAGAAGTAGTAGTTTTATGTGCAAAAATTGAATCAGAATTAAGTGAGTTATCAGATGATGAAAAAGAATTATTCTTAAAGGAACTTGGTATAAAACAAAGTGGATTAGATAAGCTTATAAATGCAACCTATCATCTTTTAGGACTTGCTACTTATTTTACTGCTGGAGAAAAAGAAGTAAGAGCATGGACTTTTAAAAGAGGAATGAAAGCGCCAGATTGTGCAGGTATAATACATAGTGATTTTAAAAGAGGATTTATTAAAGCAGAAATTATGAGTTATGAGGATTTAATTACATGTGGATCAGAAAAACAAGTAAGAGAAGCTGGAAAAATGAGGTTAGAAGGAAAAGAATATATAATGCAAGATGGAGATATATGTTATTTTAGGTTTAATGTTTAGTTTTAATTGTTAATAAAAAATACTTGACCGGGGGGGGTTATATTATATAATTACCTTATGATTGTTTAAACAATCAATAGGAGTGTATAGAATGAGAAGTAAAAAACTAATTCCCGTCCTATTAGGAGCAGATATAGGAATTTATAGTATAGCGCGAAGTTTTTTTGAAAAATACAAAATAAAAAGTAAAGTATTTTGTAAATGTACCATTTGGACTATAAATTATTCAAAAATTATTGATTACCAAATAATAGAAAATTTTGACCAAGAAATTTTAAAAATTTTAATTAAATTTGGCAAGAAAAATCATGATTCAAATCTAATTTTAATGACAACTATAGAAAAATATGTTGATTTTATAATTTCAAATAAAAAAGAATTAGAAAAATATTACATTATTCCTTATATAGATGATAATATAAAACAAAAAATAAATAGTAAAAAGAAATTTTATAACATATGTAACAATTTAAATATTGATTACCCTAATACAATTATTGTTAATAAAGAAAATTATAAAACGATTAATATTAATTTTGAATATCCTATAATTTGCAAAACCAATAATACAACTAGATATAGTCAAATTTCTTTCCCACTTAAAAAGAAAGTTTTCAAAATAAATAGTAAAGAAGAATTAAATCAAATTTTAAAACAAGTATATGAAACAACTAATTATGATGATGAATTTTGTATTCAAGAATTTGTTCCAGGTGATGACACTGCAATGTATGTATTAACGTGTTATTGTGATAAAAATCATGATGTGGTGTTTAGTGGAGTAGGTCAAATACTTTTGGAAGAAAAAGTTCCAGGCGGAATAGGAAATTATAGTGTTATTATTAACTGTGAAAATGAAAAAATTTTGAGTGATGCTAAAAAATTTTTAAAACATATAAAATATGTGGGCTTTGCTAACTTTGATATTAAATACGATGCTAGAACTCAAAAGTATAATTTTTTTGAAATTAATTTAAGATTAGGACGAAGCAATTATTATTTAACAGGTAGTGGTTATAATTATACTCAATATATAGTTTCAGAATATATTAATAATAAATCATTTAATAAAGAAGTAATAGCAACTAATAAAATTTTGTATTCAATAGTACCTTTCTTTATAATTAAAAAATATGTTAAAAATAAAGAATTAATTTTAGAAGCTAAAAAGTTAAAAAAGAAAAGAAAAATTATTGATCCTACACTCCCTATGTATGATAAATCTTTTAAAAGATGGATATATATTAAGTTGGCTAGAATAAATCAAATTATTAAATATAAAAAATATTATAAATAGTAATATAGTATTAAACTATAAATAAAATTAATATGTAAAAATTGTTTACATATTTTTTTTAGTTTGTTATAATATTTAAGCGAGTATTAATTTACTCCTTGCTTTAATTTAATTAAAGCCTAATGGCCAAAGGGAGGTGTCAATAATGACAAAATATGAAATAATGTATATTGTTAGACCTAATTTAGAAGAAGATGCGATTAAAAAAGTACATGAAAGTTTTGTTAAAGTTTTAACAGACAATGGTGCGAATGTTACAGAATCTAAAGAATTAGGACAAAAACAATTAGCTTACGATATCAAAAAGTTTAAAACTGGATACTATTTCCTAATCAACTTAGAATCAGATTCAGATAAAGCAATTAAAGAATTTGATCGTTTAGCTTTAATTAGTGAAGATATTATTCGTCATTTAGTAATTAATTTAGATAAGTAGAATAAGAGGTATTAAAAATGAATAAAGTTGTTTTAATAGGAAGATTAACAAGGGATCCAGATCTTAGATATCCATCAACTAATGTGCCAGTTGCTAATTTTACTGTTGCAGTAAATCGTCCTTTTGAAAACCAAAATGGAGAAAGAGTAGCTGACTTTATAAATGTAATTGTATGGAGAAAACAAGCAGAAAATGTTAAAAAATATATTGGAAAAGGTAGTTTAGTTGCTGTTGAAGGTAGAATACAAACTAGAAATTATGATGGTGCAGATGGTAAAAAAGTATATGTTACAGAAGTTGTAGCTGATAGTGTTCAATTTCTTGAATCAAAAAGCCAAGCTCAAAATAGAAATTCATCTTTTGGAATGGACGTTCAAATGGATTCATTCCAAGATAGTGCGCCATCACAACCAACTACTACAAGTATAGAAGAAGAAGATCCATTCGCTAATTTTGGAAATGAAATAGAAATTAGTGATGATGACTTACCATTCTAAGAAGAAAAGGAGGCGTTAAAATGGCAGAATTTAGAAAAAAGAGAAAAAAAGTATGTCAAATGTGTGCTGGTAAAAGCGTTGATTATAAAGATGTAGATATAATTAAAAAATATATAAATGAATCTGGTAAAATTTTACCAAGAAGAGTTACTGGAGCATGTGCTAAACATCAAAGATATATAGCAATGCAAGTTAAAAGAGCTAGATTCATAGGTTTAATACCATTTAAAAAGTAGACGATAAAAAATCTCCAATTAGGATATTAATCTTAATTGGAGATTTTATGATTTAACCGGAATTTTAATGGTAATAGGACTGTCAATCTTTCCAAGAACATAATCAATAGAAACATTATTTAATTCACAAAATAAAACTAGTTTTCTAATTGGAATAATATATACCCCTTTTTCATAATAACTAATCATATTTTGATTAACATCTAAATAATTGGCAATTTCTTCTTGAGAAAAATGATTTTTTATTCTGCACTCTCTTAAATTATTAAACATCTTTTTTAAATCCATTTCTTTACTATTATTATATTTTTTAGTTTTAGTAAATCCAAATAAATAATCAATATTTACATCTAAAATATTAGAAATGTGATCTAATTTAGTAAGTGGTATATCATTTGTACCACATTCATACTTTGAATATGTAGATCTTTCTAAATTTAATTTTTTTGCAAATGATGTTTGTGTATAATCCATATCTTCTCTTAAATTTCTAATTTTTTGATAATATTCAATCACAGCTATCACCATCATAATTTTATAATGGGGATCACCCTTTATATTAAAATGAGATTGAAATTGATAAAATGACTACCTGTTTGAAATATTACGCTAAATATTACTTTAAAATTTTATCTATTAACCCGTAAGCCAATGCTTCATCAGCGCTCATAAAATGATCTCTTTCTGTATCTTTTTCAATAGTTTCAATATTTTGATTAGTATTTTTAGCAAGAATTTTATTTAATTTATCACGCATTTTTAAAATTCTTTCAGCAGCTATTTTAATTTCAGTAGCTTGTCCTTGCGCTCCTCCTAGTGGTTGATGGATCATTACTTCAGAGTTTGGTAGACCGTATCTTTTACCTTTTTGCCCACAAGATAGTAAAAAAGCTCCCATACTAGCAGCCATACCTATACAAGTTGTAGATACATCACTTTTTACAAAATTCATAGTATCATAAATAGCCATACCAGCGGTAACTGAACCTCCTGGAGAATTAATATACATATTAATATCATCGTGGTTAATAGAATCTAAATATAAAATTTGTGCAATAATACTATTTGCAACGTTATCATCAATTTCACCACTTAATAAAATTATTCTATCTTTTAATAATCTAGAATAAATATCGTAAGCTCTTTCGCCACTATTACTTTTTTCAATTACTGTTGGAACCAAATTCATTTTTATCACCCAATAATAATTTAGTCTAAATTTATGCTTTTATTCATAAAATTGTATGACAAAATTTTAATATTTTGATATTATATATATAGTAAGAATAAGAGGGATATTATGAACAATACTATAAATATTACTGTAAATGGTGAAACTAAAACTTTTAGTAAAGGTATATCAGGATTAGAATTAAGTAAATATTACAAATCATCAATGTTAAATGATATACTTGCTATGAATGTTAATAATCATTTTATGACTTTAGATACTAAAATTGATAGAGATTGTAAAATTGAATTTTTAGACTATATGAATAGAGATAGTAATAGAATGTATATTAATGGGCTTAAATTTTTACTTATTATTGCAGTTAAAGAACTACTTGGAAACAATAGCGATATTTCTTTTGAACATTCAATTGATAGAGGAATATATTGTAAGATTAAGTCAGATCAAATTATTTCTGAAGAACTATTTCCAAAAATTGAAGAAAAAATGAAAGAAATTGTAAGTTTAGACTTTCAATTTGAAACAATTGGAGTTACCACCAAGGATTTGAAAGATTTTTATAAGTCTACTAATCAATTTGAGAAAATCAAAAACATAAATGTAACTACAGAAGATTATGCATCATTATCTAAATGTAAAAATTATTATGCTTACTTTTATGGAAGTTTACCAATTTCAACAGGATACTTAAAAGAGTTCGCACTTACATATCTTGGAAATAATGTATTAGTTTTAAGATTTCCAGTATTAAGAACAAATGGCAAAATTCCAGAATACGTTCATCATGAAAAAATTATTAATGTTTTTGAAGAATATTCTAAATGGATAGATGTCATGAAAGTATCTAATGTAGGTAGTCTTAATGAGATTGTTTCTACCGGAAAAATCAATGATTTCATTCTAATGAACGAAGCTATTCAAAATCGTAATTTAATGAATATTGCTATTCAAATTGGAAAAAATAATAAAAATGCAAAAATAATTTTAATAGCAGGACCTTCATCTTCTGGAAAAACAACTACTGCTAATAAATTTTGTATGTATTTAAGATCATTAGGAGTTACCCCTCATTTGCTATCTACTGATGACTATTTTCTAGATAGAAAAGAAACTCCAAAATTACCTACGGGAGAATTAGATTATGAAAGTATAAATACAATAGATATAAAATTATTTAATGAACAATTAAATAAATTGATTAATGGTGATGAAGTAGATATCCCAAGGTTTAATTTTATTAAAGGCGAAAAAGAATTTGGAGTTAGAAAAATAAAACTTAGTGATAACGATGTTTTAGTAATTGAGGGGCTTCATACATTAAATGAAAAATTAACTAGTGGAATTCCTAAAGAAAACAAAGTAAAGATTTACATTAGTCCATTCACTCCTTTAAGTATTGATAACTATAATCATATTTCTACTAGTGATATAAGATTATTAAGAAGAATAATAAGAGATAATAGAACAAGAGGTCACAGTGTAGAAGACACTTTAAAAATGTGGGATAAAGTAAGAGCTGGCGAAGAAATATACGTTTTCCCATTTCAAGATGAAGCAGATTATGTATTTAATACTGCATTAATTTACGAAGTAGGAGTATTAAAAATTTATGTTGAGCCATTATTATTTAAAGTAGAAAATAATTCTCCATACTATGGAGAAGCAAGAAGACTTATAAACTTTTTAAAAAGTTTTTTACCAATCCCATCAGATGGAGTTCCAATGGATTCAATATTAAGAGAATTTATTGGTAAAAGTTGTTTTTACAGATAATATTTGTTAAAATTAAACTAGGAGATGATAAAAAATGGCAATAAGAGTAGCAATTAATGGCTTTGGAAGAATTGGAAGATTAGTATTTAGAATTATGGAAGAAGATCCTAATTTTGATGTTGTGGCAATTAATGATTTAAGTGATCCAGAAAATTTAGCATATCTATTGAAATATGATACTTGTCATAAAAATTATAGGGTTAATGAAATAAAATATACAAATCATTCAATTATTGTTAAAGATAGAGAAATTGAAATATACAAAGAAAAAGATCCAAGTATGCTTCCTTGGGGTAAATTAGATATTGATATAGTTTTTGAATGTACTGGTATTTTTACTTCTTATGATAAATCAATGGCACATATAAGTGCAGGAGCTAAGAAAGTAATAATATCTGCTCCTGCTAAGGGAGATTTAAAAACTATTGTATACAATGTAAACCATAAAACTTTGACAGGTGATGAACAAATTATTTCAGCTGCAAGCTGTACTACAAATTGTTTAGCTCCGGTAGCTAAAATTATGAATGATAACTTTGGAATCAAAAAAGGATTTATGACTACTGTACATGCTTATACTAATGATCAAGCAACATTAGATATAGTGCATAAAAAAGGAATTAGGGCTCGTCGTGGGAGAGCAGCAGCAGAAAATATTGTACCTACTTCAACTGGAGCAGCGAGTGCTTTAGGTCTTGTAATTCCAGAGCTTGCTGGAAAATTAGATGGAATCGCACTTCGTGTGCCGGTACCAACAGGATCTGTTGTGGATTTAAGTTTAGAGCTTAATAAAAAAGTTTCAGTAGACGAAATTAATAATGTATTTAAAAACAGTATTAATGAAACTATTGGATATACAGAAGATCCTATTGTTTCAAGTGATATAATTGGATTAGAAAACGGTTCATTAGTTGATGGATTATCCACACAAATTGTGGATACTGCTGATGGACAACTAGTAAAAATAATTGCTTGGTACGATAATGAAATGAGCTATTCATATCAAATGGTTAGAACAGCTAAATATTGGGTTAATCTTTAAAAATTGCGTTATGCAATTTTTTTTATTTATGCCAACTGTTAATAGAAAATTCTTGACCAGGGGGGGTATATGATATATTAAAAATATAATTGTGGTAATCCAAAAGGAGACTTTAAATGAGAAATAGTATAGAGTTACAAAAAATTTTAGAAAAAGAACTAATAAGAAAGAAAAAATTATGGATTAGTACTCATGAATGTGTTAAAGTTTTTTTATCAGAGTATATTGAAAACAATATAGACGTTATTTCAAAACAAGAATTAAAATTTTTAAAAACTATTATATCTTAGCAATCAAAAGCTCGTATATTTTATCAAACTTTATTAAGCTATATAAAAAAAAATTCTCATTTAACATTTTTAAATAGAACAGAAGAATTTAATTATAAAAAAAGGCATTTTAAACTATTTATAAATAAAAATTATAAAATTAATTTATTTGGACAAACAAATAATATTGCCTAAAATTACTAAATATTTAAATTATAAAAGTCAGCAAAAAATATTACATAATATTTATAGTATTAGTATGCAACTTTTAAATATGGGATTTACTAAAACACAATTAGTTATTGCATCCAAAAAAATAGGAAAAGAAAAGCTAAAAGGGACTAGAAAAAATAATATTATAACTTAATAAAATCTAACAATTCATAAATTTTAATTATATGACAAATTTGTCATTTGATTATAAATGAAAATATGCTATACTTTATATAAGGATTATTACTTAGGAGGTATATCATGAAGAAAACGATTAAAGATTTCAATTTAAAAAACAAAAAGGTAATTATACGTTGTGATTTTAATGTTCCAATTAAAGATTTTAAAATCACGGATAATAATCGTATTGTTATGAGTATACCAACCATTAAATATGCTATTGATAATGGAGCAAAAGTAATTTTAATGTCTCATTTAGGAAAAATAAAAACTGAAGCTGATAAAAAGAAAAATACTTTAAAACCGGTTGCTTTAGAACTTGAAAAATTATTAAATACGAAAGTTAAATTTATTCCTTTTACTAGAGGAAAAGAACTAGAAGATGCTATTTCAAGTATGAATAGTAAAGACGTACTTTTAATGGAAAATACTAGATTTGAAGATTTAGATGGAAAAAAAGAAAGTAATAATGATAGTGAATTAGGAAAATATTGGGCTAGTCTAGGAGACATATTTATAAATGATGCGTTTGGTACTGCTCATAGAAGTCATGCTTCAAATGTAGGAATTGCAGAAAATATAGATAGTGGAATTGGTTTTTTAATGGAAAAAGAACTTGAAATTTTAAAACCTGCTATTGATAAACCTAAAAAACCATTTATTGTTATTTTAGGTGGAGCAAAAGTTAATGATAAAATTAAAGTAATTGAAAATTTAGTAGAAATTGCAGATTATATATTAATTGGTGGAGGAATGTGTCATACATTTTTAAAAGCTGATGGATATAATATGGGTAATTCCTTAATTGATAATGATAACATTGATTTTTGTGCAAATATTTTAGAAAAATATTCTAAAAAAATAATATTACCTATTGATCTAGTAGTTAATAATGAATTTAAAGATACTAAAGGCATTGTTAAAAGTATTAATGAACTTGAAGAAAGTGATATTAGTATGGATATTGGTCCTAAAACAATTAAACTATTTGCAAAATATATCAAAGAAGGAAAGGAAATTATTTGGAATGGTCCAATGGGAGTTTTTGAATTTAAAAATTTTGAAGCTGGAACAAAAGGAATATGTGAAGCAATTAAAAATAATCCTGGATTAACCATAATTGGTGGAGGAGATAGTGCTTTTGCACTTAAAAAACTTGGATATGAAAAAGATGTGACACATATATCTACAGGGGGAGGAGCTTCTTTAGCACTTTTTGAAGGAACTACTTTGCCAGGAATTGATATAATCCCTGATAAAGCCGATGATATTACTAATTTTAAAAAAAAAACTTTTTAATATTATTTAGTATTTTAATTATTATTCTATACTTTACTTTAAAAGATAATTTAACTCTTGTTTTAAAACAAATTTTTAATTTAAAATTAGGATGGGTTTTATTATCGTTAATATTTATGGGGATATACGGTTTATTAAGAACCCTATCACTTCATACAATTATTAAAACATTTAAAAAGGATTTTAAATTTATATATACTATCAAAAATATGTTAATAACGCAATTTTTTAATGGAACCACTCCATTTGCTTCAGGAGGGCAACCCGCACAAATTTACTTCATGAAAAAACAAGGTATTGATTTGCCAACAAGTACAAGCATAGTGATTCAAAATTTTGTAATTTACCAATTAGTATTAATTATATATGGAATATTCGCAATTATTTTAAATTCTATATTTGATTTTTTTCCCAACGTTAAAATACTTAAACATTTTATAATATTAGGGTTCATTATTAATTCATTAGTAATGATAGTTTTATTCTTTATAAGTTTTGTTAGAAAATCTAATAAATATGTTATTGAAAAAGGAATAGATATATTATATAGAATGAAAATAATAAAATATAAAAAGAAAAATATTAACAAATTAAATCAAACTGTTGATAAATTTTATAATAGTGCGAAAAAAATAAGGCAAAATAAAAAAGCTTTTCTTAAATGTTTCTTTTACAACTTTATTTCTTTTATTTTCCTTTATTCAATTCCATTACTACTTTTAAAAAGTACTGATTCTTCTTATAATATGAGTATTATTGCTACTATAGTATCAACTAGTTATGTAATGATAATTGGATCTTTTGTTCCAATACCAGGTGGTAGTGGTGGACTTGAATATGCATTTTTAAAATTTTTTGGAGAATACGTTAAAGGATATGTTTTATCAACAATAATGATAATGTGGAGATTTATAACATATTATTTAGGAATGATACTTGGTAGTATTGCTTTAACTACAAATAAAAGGAGAAAAATACTATGAGAATAGGATTATTTACGGATACATACCCACCATATATTAATGGGGTTTCAACAAGTATTTCAATGCTAAAACACGCTTTAGAAAAATTAGGACATCAAGTATTTGTTGTAACTGTTAATAATGAATTAACTAAATATTGTTATGAAGAAAATGGAAAAGTAATAAGAATTCCAGGAATTCCAATCGGGATATACGATTACAGACTAACGGGTATTTATCCTTTAAGGTGTATCAATAAAATTAAAAAATGGAAGCTAGATATAATACATTCACATACCGAGTTTGGGGTAGGAACCTTTGCAAGAATAATTGCAAAACAATTTAATATTCCATTAGTACATACTTATCACACTATGTATGAAGATTATATTCATTACATCACTAAAGGCTATTTTGATCACGCAAGTAAAAAAATAGTAGAATATTTAACTTTATTTTATTGTGATAAAACGATTTCAGAATTAATTGTACCAACTAAAAAAACATATGATTTATTTAAAGAAAAATATAAAGTAAGAAGAAATGTACATATTATACCAACTGGCATAGAAATAGATAGATTTTATAAAGAAAAATTTACTTCGGGCATGCTTGATAAGTATAGAAAGAAATTCAACCTTCAAAAAGATGACTTTATAATATTATTTGTAGGAAGATTAGCTCAAGAAAAGAATGTAGAATTTTTAATAGATGCTCAAAAAGATATTATAAAAAAATATCCTAAATGTAAATTAATGATAATTGGTGATGGTCCAGATTCTATTAAATACCAAAAATTAGCCAAAAAATTAGGTATTGAACAAAACGTAATATTTACTGGGAAAGTTCCATGGGAAGATATTCCTAATTATTATCAATTAGCTTCAATTTTTGCGACTGCCTCTATTACTGAAACTCAAGGTCTAACAGTTATTGAAGCTATGGCGGCTTCTGTTACACCAGTATGTATTGATGATGAAAGTTTTAGAAATGTTATAATTGATGGATTAAATGGGAAAATATTTAAAAATAAAAGAGGTTATAAAAAAGAAGTAATAAATCTTATTAGTAATGGTGAAGAACTTAAAACACTTTCTAGACAAGCTAGAAGAAGTTCTGAACAATACTCTTCAAAATATTATGCTGAAAGAGTATTAGATGTATATAATATTGCAATTAAAAATAAGCCAAGGTTTAAATATGATATTTTTGATAGAGTTAAAAATATTATAAAGGGGAATGAAAATGAGTAAATTAATAGTAGGAAATTTAAAGATGAGTTTAAATTTAAGGGAAATTGCTTTATATATCAATGAAATAAATGAAAACTTAATGACTCAAAATGATATTGTAATATGTCCTTCTTATATATATATTCCGTATTTTACAGATAAAAAATATAATATAGGAACTCAAGATGTATCTATGTATGAGAAGGGCTCTTACACTGGAGAAGTAAGTGCATATCAATTAAAAAGTATGGGAATAAAGTATGCAATAGTTGGTCACAGTGAAAGAAGAAAATACTTTAATGAAACTGACGAAATAATTCATAAAAAAATTTCTCAATGCCTAGAAAATAGGATCACACCTATAATTTGTATTGGAGAATCTAAAGAAGAAAAACTTTTAATGAAAACAGAACAAGTTATTAGAAGAAGTATATTGGATTTATTACAAGGTTTTAATAGAGAAGAATTAGAAAATGTTATCATAGCTTACGAACCATTGTGGGCTATCGGTAGTGGAATTACCCCTACTAGCGTAGAAATTGAAGAAACTTCTAGATTTATTAAAGACTTAGTTAAGAGTGCCTTTAAAATAGATATTACGGTCTTATATGGAGGAAGTATTAGATTAAGTAATATATCTAAATTTACTAATCTTAAAATAACTGATGGATTTTTAATAGGTGGGGCTTCAACTATAGCAGATGAATTTATTAAAATTATAGAAGAAATAAATTGAATTGTACTTGGTACAATTTTTTTATAAAATAATCCTTGTAAAATCCGTGTAAATTCGACAATACAATACACAATTAGCTAAAATTAGCTCTAGTAATACTTTTATCATTTATTATATAATAATGATGCGTGGTAATAGAATTGATAATTGAAGGGAGAACAAAATGGAAAATATAAAAATTCTTATGATCGACGATAACGAAAGTTTATGCAGTATGGTTAAGGAGTATTTTAGTAGTCACGCAAATATAGATGTAGTATTAACTTGTCATGATGGACAAGAAGGAATAGAAGTAATCCAAAATAAACAGAATGAATATGATGTAATTATTTTGGATTTAATTATGCCCAAAAAAGATGGTATATATGTTTTAGAAGAAATGCAAAAAAGAGGTATAGATAAAAAAGTAATAATTTCTACATCATTTAATGAAGAAGACACTATAAGAAGAGTATCTGATTATGGAGTAAATTACTTTATATTAAAACCTTTTGAACTTTCTGATTTAGAAAAAAGAATAATTGATATAACACATAAAAAAGATACTGGAAAAGTAATAGATTTATTACATAATGACTTGCAAATTTGTATAACAAAAATCTTACATGAACTTGGTATTCCTTCTCATATTAAGGGATATCAATATATAAGAGAAGGAATAATATTACTTTATAAAAATCCAGATATGGTAGGAGCTATTACTAAAGAATTATATCCTGAAATTGCTAATAAATTTGATACAACCGTATCTAGAGTGGAAAGAGCAATTAGACATGCGATAGAAGTTAGTTGGAATAGAGGTAATTGGGAACTTATGGAAGAAATTTTTGGACACAGTGTAGATATTGATAAAGCTAAACCTACAAATTCTGAATTTATAGTAACAATTTCTGATAAATTAAAACTAGAATTTCATACTCAAAAAAGCAAATAATTGCTTTTTTATTTTATATGTTGACAATATTTGGTATTAAATTTATAATTAAATTATAAATAATGAAAGGAGGATACAATTTATGGAACGAAAAATAGATTCTTTTTTAATTGAATGGAAAAATTCAAGTAATAAAAACCCTTTAGTTATAACTGGGCCAACTATGGTTGGAAAAAGTTATGCAGTAATTAAATTTGGAAAAGTACAATATAAAAATAGTATTTATATAAACTTAGAAGCTAATCCAATAGTTCAAAGTTTATTAATTAAAGAAGCTAATATTGATAGGCTATTTGAAAAATTGTGCCTACTTTATCATGTTAAGGGAAACAATGAAGATACTTTAATAATTTTAGATAATGTGGATTACTATGAAAAAATTATAAATATATTAGAAAGAATAAAAGAATGGAATAAAAGTTACGATGTTATAAGTATATGTAACTCTGTTATATTACCTCATAATAATACCTCTTATGTGGGAAAAGTTTTATTTAAAAAAATGTATAAATTAGATTTTGAAGAATTTTTAATAGTCAATAATCAAAAACAATTAGCTGAGTTTATTCAAGTATCTTATAAAAAATGTAGAAAAAATGCTTTTCATTCTGTTGCACTAGAATATTTAAAAAAATATTTAGTCATTGGGGGATATCCTAATGTAGTATCTACTTATATTAATACTAATGATTTTAATTTAGTTAAACTAGCCCAATATGAGGTTTTTAAAAGTATTAATAGTCATATTTTTAAAAATTATAATGGCAATCAGTTAAAAATATTGTATTCATTACAAAGTATACCAATGCAATTATTTAAAGAAAATAAAAAGTTTCAATATGGAGTAATAAAAAAGGGTGCTAGACAAAGTGAATATAAAGAACCTATTGAGTGGTTAAAGAAAAATGATATTGTAATTAAATGTTTAAAAGTTAATAAAATTAATAGAAGTATTTCTTCAAGTTCTGATGACTCTAGTTTTAAATTATATTTTAATGATTCAGGATTGTTAGCTTCTCAATATGGTATTGATTATACAAATATTTTTGATAAAAAATGGGAAAGGCAAATGGAACCCATTATTCAAAATTACGTAGCTAATGCTTTATATAATAATGGTTATCAAGTTTATTATTATGAAAGTGAAGGAAAAGCAGAGGTACCGTTTGTAATTCAAGAAGTAAAAGGTAATGTAATACCTATTGATATTGAAAGAAGAAGAAAAGCAAAAAATGTGACTAGATTTTCACAAGATAACGATACTAAATATTCTATAAATTTATCTTTTGATAATTTTAGCAAAAGAGGTAATATTAAAAATATTCCGCTTTATGCTGTATTTTGTATCAAACAGGAGATGATTAAATGAAACCTATTGTATTAGCAATCTTAGATGGATTTGGTTATAGTGAAAAAGAAAAAGGTAATGCAATTAAGCTTGCTAAAACCCCTAATTTAGATTATATTTTTAAAACATATTCTAATTCATTATTAGATGCAAGTGGGGAAGCAGTAGGATTACCAGAATTTCAAATGGGTAATAGTGAAGTAGGTCACTTAAATATAGGAGCCGGTAGAATTGTATATCAACCTTTAGCTCTTATAAATAAAAAAATAGCTGATAAGGAAATATATCATAATGCAAACTTAATAAAAATTATCAATCATGTTAAAGAAAATGATTCTAGCTTACATTTAATGGGACTAGTTAGCGATGGGGGAGTTCACTCACATATTAATCATTTGTTTGCCTTACTTGAAATGTGCAAAAAAGAAAATCTTGATAAAGTGTTCATACATGTAATAACTGATGGACGAGATACATTACCCGATAGTTCTTTAAAATATATTTCTATGCTTGAAAAAAAGATAAATGAGCTAAAAGTAGGTACTATAGCAAGTGTATCTGGAAGATTTTACGCGATGGATAGAGATAATAGATGGGATAGGATAGAAAAGTATTATGATGTTACTGTATATGGAAAAGGTAATAAAAATACTTCTATCAACAGTTTTGTGGAAAACTCATTTGCTAATAATATTTATGATGAATTCATAGAACCTTGTTTAATTAATGAAAAAGGAATTATAAAAGAAAATGACGGTTTAATTTTCTTTAATTTTAGAAGTGATCGTGCTAATCAGATTTTAACAACTTTTACTAATAATGATTTTAAAAAATTTGAAACAGTTAAATTTAATAATTTAATGGTTTTAAGTATGATGCCAGTTGCAAGTTATGTAGATGTAGATTCAATTTTTAAGCTTGATATTATTAATAATTCTTTTGGTGAATATATTTCTAAACTTGGTTATTCACAACTTAGAATTGCAGAAACTGAAAAATATAATCATGTAACATTTTTCTTTGATGGTAATAAAACAATAGATTATCCAAAAGAAAAAAAAGTACTTATACCATCTCCTAAAGTTAAAACTTATGATTTAGCTCCAGAGATGAGTTGTAAAGAAATAACTGATACACTAATTAAAGAATTAGATAATAATTTTGATTTTGTAATATTAAATTTTGCAAATTGTGACATGGTAGGTCATACTGGAAATTTAGAAGCTGCAATTAAAGCAGTAGAAACAGTTGATGATAATATTGTTAGAATATTAAATAAAGTTAAAGAAGAAGGTGGAACTTTAATAATTACTGCAGATCATGGTAACGCTGAATCAATGCTTGATGAAAATGGTGAAGTTTTAACCGCACATACTACTGATAAAGTTCCATTTGTAGTTTGTGATAATTCATATAAAGTTTTAGATGGTAAGTTAGGAGATATTGCTCCATCAATATTATCTATATGTAATATTTCAATACCACAAGAAATGACGGGAAATATTATAATAAAAAGGGTATAGTAATTAATTTTTATTAGGTATCAACTTTGATTTTTGATACCTTTTATGTTATTATATATTACAACTTGAGGGGGTAAAAAAATGAATGAATATGATATTTATCTTATAGGTGCATTAGATTCGTTAGGAGTACCTTATACTATTGATAATATAGAAAGTAAAAGCTTTATTGATATAGTTGCTGATTATTATAGAAATCAAAGGCTATTAGTAAATTGTGTTAACTTATGCAGTTTAGCTAAAAATAAAACCTGGGAATTAATAGAAATTTTAAAAAAAGATTATTTAAAGTCACAGTATTATAAAATTAATCAAAAGTTTTCTAAAAAAGTTATAGATGATACTTCTAAAGAAGGAAGATTTAATCACCCGGTTAATCCCAGCTTCGTTAATCAATATTATAATAATATAGATTATCCTGATACAAAAATAACCACTAGTTTTAAAATGGCACATAAACCTATCTTTCTATACACTTGTGGAGGAATGAATTTTGACTATTATACAAAATTCCCTACTCGCGATATAAAACAGATATTACCAGAATTTATTTTTAGGCTAAGTAAGAACTTAAAACAAACTATGACTGATATTGAGGAATGTTTAAAATTTATTATAAATTTAAATCCTAATGTTGAAATATATGTTTTGGGAGTTTATCCAATGGTAGAACAAGCATACCTTAGAATTTTTTTACAGGAATTTTATAAACTTTATAATAACAAAATAAAAGAAATATGTAATAAATTTAATAATGCTAAATATATAGATATTTTTAATACTCAAAAATTTATTGCACCAAAAGATAATCATCCAACTTATGAAGGTCAAAAATTTATTTCAAAACAATTAATTAAAGTAATAGAGCCAAATAGAAAATAAAATATACTTGTAATCTGAAAAAAATTATTCAGGTTACTTTTTTTAAATTTAAAAAGTAATTAAAAAAGTTCTAAAAATGCTTGATTTTCATAGAATATTTATGATAAAATGTTAAATGTTTGACGGCTTAGATGTGCAAGGTTGCTGACACACCCGGTTAAGTTGATAAATAATTTAATTGAGGAGTTGGGTTTTTGCTCGGAGCTAGTCTATACACGATATAGGCGAGGGGAGGATATTTTATGTCAAATACTAAGGTGCGTGTTAGATTAAAAGCGTATGATCACAGAATTTTAGATCAAGCAGCAATTAAAATAGTAGAAACTGTAAAAAGAACAGGCGGAGAAGTTAGTGGACCAATCCCACTACCAACTGAAATTCAAAAATATACAATTTTAAGAGCTGTTCACAAATATAAAGATTCACGTGAACAATATGAAATGCGTACACATAAAAGATTAATTGACATCAATAACCCAAGTAAGGAAACTGTTGAGGCTTTAACTCACTTAGACTTACCAAGCGGTGTTGAGATACAAATTAAATTATAATAGGAGGAAGAAATATGAAAGGAATCTTAGGTCGTAAAGAAGGTATGACACAAGTTTTCGGAAAAGATGGTAAGCTTACTCCAGTAACTGTTGTTTATGTTGGTACTAATGTAGTAACACAAATTAAAACAAAAGAAAACGATGGTTATGAAGCAGTACAACTTGCTTTTGGAGAAAAAAGAGAAAAGCTTGCTAATAAACCAGAACTTGGTCACTTAAAAAAAGCAAATACTACACCTAAGCGCTTCTTAAAAGAAATTAGAGGTGTAGATGTTAATAACTTTGAATTAGGACAAGAAATTCATGCTGATTATTTTGTTCAAGGAGAAGTTGTTGACGTAACAGGAACTAGTAAAGGTAAAGGGTTCCAAGGTGTTATTAAACGCCATAATCAAAGTCGTGGACCAATGACTCATGGTTCACACTATCACAGAGGTCCAGGTTCTATGGGAACAATGAGACCAATGCGTGTATTTAAAGGTAAAAAATTACCAGGACACATGGGTATGGAAACTGTTACAATTCAAAATCTTGAAATCGTTGCAGTTGATATGGAAAATGGTTGTCTATTAATAAAAGGAAATGTTCCAGGTCCTAAAAAATCTCTTGTTGTTATAAAAAGTTCTATAAAAACTCCAGGTAAAATAAATGAAGCTAAAGAATTAATAAGTTATGAACCAGAAGTTAATGAAGAACAAGTAACAACAGAAGAACAAGTAACATCATCACAAGAAGAACAAACACAAGAATAATATTTTTACAAAATTAAAATTTATTGTGATGAAAGGAGGAATTTAAATGGCTAAAATAGCTCTTTTAAATAACAAAGGTGAAAAACTTAAAGATATTAATTTAAACGATAGTATTTGGAATATAGAACCAAATGATGCAGTGTTACATAATCATATAATTTTATCACTAGCATCTTTAAGACAAGGAACTGCAAAAACTAAAAATCGTTCAGAAGTGAGCGGTGGTGGTAGAAAACCATGGAGACAAAAAGGTACAGGTCATGCAAGACAAGGTAGTATTCGTGCAACTCAATGGAGAGGTGGAGGAATAGTATTTGGACCTACTCCAAGAGATTACAAAAAGAAAATGAATAAAAAAGAAAGACGTTTAGCACTTTTATCAGCGCTATCTTATAAATTTAAAGGTAAAGAATTAGTTGCAATTGATAATTTAAATCTTGAAACAGCTAAAACTAAAGATTTCATAAATGTGTTAAATGACTTAAAGCTAAATGATAAAAAAGTATTAATTGTTACTGATAACTTAGAAGATAATCTATTGTTAGCTTCAAGAAATATCGGAGAAGTACTAGTTTTAGCAGATTATGAAATTAATACATTAGATATAATTAATTCTGACTGTATGATAATTACTGAATCAGCTATTAAAAACATAGAGGAGGTGCTTAAATAATGAATCATTATAGAGATATCATTAAAGCTCCTATCATAACTGAAAAAACTGCTTCAATTGCTGAAGATGGGAAAAGTTATGTGTTTAAAGTAGATACAAAAGCAAATAAAACAGAAATAAAACAAGCCATTGAAAAAATATTCAATGTTAAAGTAGAAGAAGTTCGTACTGTTAATGTTAAACCAAAGAAAAAAAGAGTTGGTAGATATACTGGTATGACAAGTAAATATAAAAAAGCAATTGTTAAGTTAGCTGAAGGTAGTTCAATAGAGCTATAAGCTAACTCTAGACAAGGAGGATTTATATGCCAATTAGAAAATTAAAACCTATGACTAATGGTACTAGAGAAATGAGTAGGTTAGTAAATGACGAAATTACTAAAACAACTCCTGAAAAAAGTTTATTAGTATCATTAAGTAAAAAAGCTGGTCGTAATAATCAAGGAAGAATAACTGTTCGTCATCAAGGTGGCGGAGCTAAAAGAAAATATCGTGTTATAGACTTTAAAAGAGATAAAAAAGATATTATTGGTACAGTTGCTTCTATTGAATACGATCCAAATAGAACAGCTAACATTGCTTTAATAAATTATATAGATGGAGAAAAAAGATATATTCTTGCTCCTAAAGGATTAAAAGTTGGGGATAAAATTTCAAGCGGAGAAAAAGCTGATATTAAAGTTGGTAATGCACTTCCAATAATGAATATCCCTGTTGGTACAGTTGTACACAATATAGAATTAAAACCTGGTAAAGGTGGGCAATTGGCACGTAGTGCTGGAAATAGTGCACAAATATTGGGACGTGAAGGTAAATATGTAATGGTAAGATTAAATAGTGGTGAATCTAGATTAATCTTAGGTACATGTATGGCAACAATTGGTGAAGTGGGAAATGCGGATCATGAATTAGTAAGTATAGGTAAAGCAGGACGTAAACGTCATATGGGAATTAGACCTACAGTTCGTGGATCTGTTATGAACCCTAATGACCATCCACATGGTGGTGGTGAAGGTAGAGCACCAATCGGTAGAAAAGGGCCACTTACTCCTTGGGGTAAACCTGCTCTTGGATACAAAACTCGTAAAAATAAAAAGGCTTCTGACAAATTTATTGTTAACCGTCGTAAGAAAAAATAAGAAAGGATGAAATAGCAAATGGCAAGAAGTTTAAAAAAAGGACCTTATGTATTTGAAAAATTACTTAAAAGGGTTCGTGAATTAAATGAATCAAACAAAAAACAAGTTATAAAAACATGGTCACGCCGTTCAACAATTTATCCTGAATTTATTGGTCACACATTTGCGGTACACAACGGAAAAGAATTCATCCCAGTATATGTTACTGAAGATATGGTTGGTCATAAATTAGGTGAATTCTCTCCAACACGTAAATTTGGTGGTCACGGTGATGACAAGAAAAAGAAATAGCCAAAAGGAGGGTGCTTAGATGGAAGCAAAAGCAACTGCAAAATTAGTATTAACTGCTCCAGTAAAATCACGTTTAGTTATAAACTTAATTCGTGGTAAAAAAGTTGATGAAGCAGATAATATTTTAAAAAATATGAATAAAAAATCTGCTAGATTAATAAGAAAAGTTTTAATCTCAGCAGTAGCAAACGCTACTAATAATTTAGGTCTTGAACAAGATAAATTATATGTTAAAGAAGCTTATATCAATGAAGGTCCAGTACTTAAAAGAATCCGTTTTGGATCACGTAGTCATATAGATCGTCATGATAAAAGAACAAGCCATATAACAATAGTAGTAGGATATATTACGAAATAAGGAGGTATACTGATGGGACAAAAGGTTAATCCAATTGGATTTAGAGTCGGTATCAATAAAGATTGGGAATCAAAATGGTACGCATCAAATAAAGACTTCGGTAAATATTTAAATAATGATGTTAAAATCCGTAAGTTTTTAAATGAAAAACTAAAAGATGCTGGTGTTTCTTCTATTTTAATTGAAAGAAATAGTAAAAATACAGAAGTTACCATTAATACTTCTAAACCAGGTGTAATAATTGGACATGGTGGAGAAGAAATTGAAAAAATTAAAAAACAATTATCTAAATTAGTAAATGAAGATATAACAATTTCAATAAAAGAAATTAAGAATCCTGACTTAGTTGCACAATTAGTTGCAGATAATATTGCACATCAAATTGAAAATAGAGTATCATTTAGAATTGCACAAAAAAGAGCAATTAGAAATGTTATGAAAGCGGGTGCAAAAGGAGTTAAAACTTTAGTTTCTGGAAGACTTGGTGGTGCAGAAATGGCTCGTAGTGAAGGGTATAACGAAGGGAATACTCCATTACATACTTTAAGAGCAGATATTGATTATGCAGTATCAGAAGCAGATACTACTTATGGAAAAATAGGTGTAAAAGTTTGGATTTATAGAGGTGAAATACTTCCTACTAAAACTACTAAGGGAGGTAAGAATAATGTTAATGCCAAAAAGAACTAAATATAGAAAACCACATAGACTTTCTTACGAGGGAAAAGCTAAAGGAAATACTAAAGTAAACTTTGGTGAATATGGTTTAATGGCAAAAGAAGGAGCTTGGATTACAGGTAGACAAATAGAAGCTGCTCGTATTGCAATGACTCGTTATATGAAACGTGGAGGACGTGTTTGGATAAACATTTTTCCACACTTAGCAAAAACAAAACAACCACTTGAAACTCGTATGGGAAAAGGAAAGGGAAATCCTGAAGAATGGGTTGCAGTAGTAAAAGAAGGTAAAGTTATGTTTGAAGTTGGTGGAGTTTCAGAAGAAATAGCTCGTGAAGCTTTAAGACTAGCTAGTCATAAACTACCAATCAAATGTAAATTTGTTAAAAAAGAAGATGGTGGTGATATAAATGAAGGTTAATGAAATAAGAAATCTAACCACTGAAGAAATAAATGAAAAAATAAGCGAAGCTAAAGAAGAATTATTTAATTTACGTTTTCAACAAGCTAGCGGATCTTTGGAAAAACCTTCAAGAATAAGAGAACTAAGAAAAACAGTAGCGCGTTTAAAAACAGTTTTAAATGAACGTGTTAATAAAGAAGAAGAGGAGGCATAATCCTTATGAATAATGTAAAACGTGAGTTAGTTGGAAAAGTTGTTAGTGATAAAGGAAACAAAACAATTACAGTATTAGTTGAAACATATAAAAAAGATCCATTATATGGAAAAAGAGTAAAATATTCAAAAAAATATGCTGCTCATGACGAACAAAATATTGCTAAAATGGGTGATAAAGTTCGTATAGCTTTTACAAAACCATTATCTAAAACTAAAAGATATGAACTTGTAGAAGTAATAGAAAAAGCAGTTATACTTTAGACTCTTTAATGGAAGGAGGATTATCTAATGATTCAACAACAAAGTATTTTAAAAGTTGCTGATAACTCTGGTGCACAAAAATTAATGGTTATTCGTGTACTTGGTGGAAGTAAAGTAAAAACTGGAAACATCGGTGATATCGTTGTTGGTACAGTTAAAAAAGCAATTCCAAACGGAACAATTGGAAAAGGTAAAGTAGTAAAAGCCGTAGTAGTTCGTAGCAAATCTGGTGCAAGACGTGATGATGGTTCATATATTAAATTTGATGATAATGCATGTGTAATTATTAAAGATGATAAGTCTCCAGTAGGTACACGTGTATTAGGCCCAGTAGCTCGTGAACTTAGAGAAAAAGATTTTATGAAGATAGTTTCTCTAGCTAAAGAAGTTATATAAACCCTTAAAAAGGAGGAAGAAGCATGTATTTAAAAACAGGAGATAAGGTTATTGTTACCTGTGGAAAAGATAAAAACAAACAAGGAAAAATTACAGAAGTATTAAGAAATAAGGACAAAGTAGTGGTTGAAGGTGTTAATATAATTAAAAAACACATTAAACCTACTAATGGAAATAATGGTGGAATTATTGAAGTTGAATCCCCAATCCATGTTTCAAATGTTATGTTAATTGATCCTAAAACAAATAAAAGAACAAGAATCGGTAAAGAATTAGATAAAGATGGTAAAAAAATAAGAGTTTCAAAAAAATCTAATTCTAAACTAGATTAATTGGAAGGAGGGTATTTATGAACCGCCTAAAAGAAAAATATTTAAATGAAATTGTTCCAAGTTTAAAAGAAAAACATAATTATAAATCAACAATGGAAGTTCCAAAAATTGAAAAAATAGTTGTTAACATGGGGGTTGGTGATGCTACAACTAATAGTAAATTAATGGATGCTGCAGTTAATGATTTAGCTCTTATTACTGGACAAAAACCAGTTATTACAAAAGCAAAAAAATCAATTGCTGGATTTAAATTAAGAGAAGGTCAACCAATCGGATGTAAAGTTACATTACGTGGTGATAAAATGTATGACTTTTTAGAAAAATTAATCCGTATATCACTTCCTCGTGTTAAAGATTTTAGAGGTGTATCTAAAAAAAGTTTTGATGGTAGAGGTAACTACACATTAGGAATTAAAGAACAATTGATTTTTTCTGAAATTGAATTTGATGATGTAGTTAAAGTACGTGGTATGGATATAGTAATTGTTACAACAGCTAAGACTAATGAAGAAGCATATGACTTATTAAATGGAATCGGAATTCCTTTTAAGAAGTAATTTCAAAGGAGGATTAAGATATGGCAAAAAAAAGTATGGTAGTTAAAGCGAACAGAAAACCAAAATTTAAAGTTCGTGAATATACAAGATGTGAAAGATGTGGAAGACCACATGCTGTTATGAGCAAATTTAAAATATGTCGTATTTGCTTTAGAGAATTAGCATCAAAGGGACAAATCCCTGGTGTTAAAAAGTCTAGTTGGTAAAAAGGGAAGGGAGGATTATTATGGTATTAACTGACCCAATCGCAGATATGCTTACGAGAATACGTAATGCAAATCAAATGCGTTATACAAGTGTAGAAGTTCCTGCTTCTAAAACTAAAGAAGAAATCGCTAAAATCTTAAAAGAAGAAGGTTTTATTAGTGATTATAAAAAAGAAACACATGAAAAACAAGATGATATGTTAGTATTATCTTTAAAATATGGACAAAGAAAAGAAAGAGTTATTACTGGACTTAAGCGTATTTCAAAACCAGGATTACGTGTTTATGCAAAAGTAGATGAAATTCCTAAAGTATTAAATGGATTAGGAATAGCTATCGTTTCTACTTCAAAAGGAATCATTACTGATAAAAAAGCACGTGAATTAGGTGTTGGTGGAGAAGTATTAGCTTACATCTGGTAATTTAAGGAGGTGTCTTGATGAGTCGTATAGGAAATAGAATTCTTAGTATTCCAGAAGGTGTAGAAGTTACTGTTAATGATACAATTGTTACAGTAAAAGGACCTAAAGGTACTTTAAGTACTGATGTAACAGGTGATGTAACAGTAAATATTTCAAATAATCAAGTTACATTAACTCGTAAAAGTGAAATTAAAAGAGCAAAACAAATGCACGGAACTGCTAATGCAAATATTGCAAATTTAATTGAAGGGGTAACAAATGGATTTTCTAAGGCATTAGAAATAAATGGTGTTGGTTATCGTTTTCAATTAAAAGGTAATAAATTAGTTATTAATGCTGGTTATTCAAATCCAGTAGAACTAGATATCCCACAAGGTTTACAAGTAGAAGCTACTAGTAATACTGAAATTACTGTAAAAGGTATTGATAAACAAGCAGTTGGTGAATTTGCTGCTATTATTCGTAAAGTAAGACAACCAGAACCATATAAAGGTAAAGGTATTCGTTATAAAGATGAACATGTTCGTCGTAAAGAAGGAAAGAAAGCTTCAAAATAAAGTAAAGGAGAGATAAGATTATGGTAAATAAGGTATCTCGTAATGAAGTACGTAAGATAAGACATACTAGAGTTAGAAAAAACATTTCTGGAACAAAAGAAATTCCAAGACTTAATGTTTTTAGATCTAATACTAATATATCAGTTCAATTAATTGACGATGTAAATAGAGTAACTTTAGTTAGTGCTTCATCATTAGACAAATCATTAAATATTAAAAATGGTTCCAATATAGAAGCAGCTAAAATAGTTGGAAAAAGTATAGCCGAAAAAGCAAAAAAAGCAAAAATTACAAAAGTTGTTTTCGATAGAGGTGGATACCTATATCATGGACGTGTTAAAGCATTAGCTGAAGCTGCACGTGAAAATGGATTAGAATTTTAGAAGGAGGGTAATATCAAAATGGAAAAAAAATATAACCCACAAAAGAAAATCTATGATGAAGAAGTAATAGATATCAAACGTGTTACTAAAGTTACCCAAGGTGGTCGTCATTTTAGATTTAGCGCAACAGTTGTTGTTGGAGATAGAAAAGGGAAAGTTGGATTAGGTACTGGTAAATCAAATGAAGTTCCTGATGCAATTAAAAAAGCTGTTCAAGCTGCAACAAAAAACATAGTTGTTATACCATTAGTTGATAATAGAACTATTTCTCATGAAGCAATTGGTACTAAAGGTGCTGCTAGCGTTTTAATTAAACCAGCTCCAAAAGGTACAGGTGTTATTGCTGGAGGACCAGTTAGAAGTGTATTAGAACTTGCTGGTGTTCGTGATATCGTTTCAAAATCACTTGGATCAAATACTAAAATTAATATGGCTCGTGCTACATTAGCAGCACTTACAAGTCAAAAGTCAGTTGAACATGTTGCTAAATTAAGAGGTAAAACAGTTGAGGAGATTTTAAAATAATGAAATTACATGAATTACATCCTCAAGAAGGATCAGTTAAACAAAGAAAAAGAATTGGTAGAGGTCCATCTAGTGGGCAAGGTAAAACAGCTGGTAAAGGACATAAAGGACAAAATGCTCGTAGTGGTGGAGGAGTAAGACCTGGATTTGAAGGAGGTCAACTTCCATTATTTAGACGTTTACCAAAAAGAGGATTTAGCAATGCAATGTTTAAAAAAGAATATGCAACAATTAATTTAAGTGATTTAAATAGATTCAATGATGGAGATATTATTACTCCAGAATTATTAAAAGAAACTGGTATAATTAAAAAACAATTATGTGGTGTAAAAGTACTTGGAAATGGTACTTTAGAAAAGAAAGTTACAGTTAAAGCTCATAAATTTAGTGAAAGTGCTAAAGAAAAAATAGAAACTTCAGGTGGAAAAGTAGAGGTGATCTAATATGTTTGCTACTATAAAGCAAATATTTAAACCTACAAATAAAGATTTGAGGAATAGATTACTATTTACTTTAGGAATATTATTTATCTTTAAAATAGGAACAGTAATCCGTATTCCTGGAACAGAAAATTTAACAGATAATTTAGGATTCCTAGAATTAATAAATGCAATGGGTGGAGGAGCTTTAAAGCAATTTTCAATCTTTGCTTTAGGGGTTATGCCATATATTACTGCATCTATTATAATAGAATTATTATCTATGGATATTATTCCATATTTATCTGAACTTAATAAACAAGGATATACAGGTAGACAAAAGAAAAATCAAATAACCAGATATATTGGAATCATCTTGGCATTTGCTCAAGGAATTGCTTTCTCATTTGCCTTTTTAGGAAGTGGCACTTCTGTAATGGAATATTTAAGAGTTGCTACTATAATGACAGCAGGAACAGCATTCCTATTATGGTTAGGAGATCAAATAACTCAAAAAGGAATAGGAAATGGTATATCACTAATCATTATGGCTGGGATTTTAGCAAGTATTCCTACAATGTTTATAGATGCATTTAGCGAACTTGTTAAATTCACTTCAGCACAATCAATATTCCTTGGAATGATTTCATTCTTAGTGTTTGTTGCAATTTATTTATTAATTGTAATTGGGATTATATTCGTTCAAGAAGCTGAAAGAAGACTTCCAATTCAATACGCTAATAGAACTACTAGTTCTTATGGTGGACAACAAACATATATGCCACTTAGATTAAATTCTGGTGGAGTTATTCCAGTAATCTTTGCTTCAAGTGTTATAGCAATTCCTGCAACAATAGCTCAATTTGTTAAAAATGATAGTTTTACATTATTTGTTAATAAATATTTAAACTATAACACAATACCTGGATTTACTTTATATATATTGTTAATATTGTTCTTTGCATACTTCTATGTATTTTTACAAATTAATCCTGAACAACTATCAGAAGATTTACAAAAAAATGGTGGGTATATACCTGGAATTAAACCTGGAAAAGAAACTTGTAAATATATTAAACAAGTATTATCAAGAATCACTGTTGTTGGAGCAATCTTTTTAGCAGTCATTGCTGGATTGCCAATAATATTTACAAATCTTTCTAAATTACCATCAAGTATAACAATTGGTGGTACAGGGTTACTAATTGTAGTAGGAGTTGCACTAGAAACATATAAACAATTAGAAAGTTCATTAGTTTCTAGGAGTTATAAAAAAACAAATTATCACAGAAAGAGTAGAAATGCGTAGCTTAAATATTATTTTTATCGCACCGCCGGCTGCTGGTAAAGGAACGCAAGCTGCAATATTAAAAGATAAGTATGGTATTGCTCACATTTCTACTGGTGATCTTTTGAGAAATGAAGTAAATAAAAAAACTAGTTTAGGATTACAATTAAAAGAACAAATGGAACAAGGAAAATTAATTGATGATGAAATAGTTACAAATTTACTAAAATTAAGATTACAAGATAAGGATACGTTAAATGGATATATTTTAGATGGATATCCAAGAAATATTAATCAAGCAAAAGTTTTAGATGAATTACTAAAAGAATTAAATAAAGAAATAGATTATGTGTTTTATCTAGATGTACAAGAAGAGTTAGCAGTTAAACGTGCTTGTGGGAGACTTCAATGTAAAAACTGTGGAAGAATATACAATAAATACATAAATGAATCTATGCCAAAACAAGAAAATATTTGTGATGATTGTAATATTCCACTTACTCACAGAGATGATGACAATGAAGTATCTTTTAAAAATAGATTTGAAACTTTTCTTGAATCTACTAAACCATTAATAGAATTTTATAAAAATAAAAATTTACTATATATAATTGACAGTAGTAAAGATAAAGAAAAAGCCAGCAAGGAAATAGAAAAAGTTTTAAATATTAGAGGTGAATAAATTGATAACAATTAAAACTGAAGAAGAGATAAAACTTTTAAAAATAGCTGGTAATATTGTTTACCAAACACATCAATATTTAAAAGATAAATTAGAACCTGGAATGACAACTAACGAAATTGATAAGTTAGCACACGACTTTATTATAAGTCAAGGTGCGACTCCTTCCTTCTTAGGGTATGAGGGATTTCCTAATGCAACATGTATATCAGTAAATGATGAAGTGGTGCACGGAATACCAAGTAATAAAGTAATTAAAAAAGGTGATGTTGTATCAATTGATATTGGTGCTTGTTATAAAGGATATCATGGAGATTCAGCTTGGACTTATTATATTGGCAAAAATATTAAAAGTGATATTCAAAGATTAATGGAAGGCACAAAAGAAGCATTATATGCTGGCCTTAGACAAGTAAAAGAAGGTAATCGGATAAGTGATATTTCTAAAGCTATTGAATCTGTTGCTAATAAATATCATTTATCAATAGTTAGAGAGTTAGTTGGACATGGAGTAGGTAAAAGTGTTCATGAAGATCCAGATGTTCCAAATTACGATACAGGTTTTAAAGGTCCTATGTTAAAAGCAGGAATGGTAATCGCTATTGAGCCTATGCTAAATTTGGGAACTAGATTTGTAGTTTTAGAGGATAATGATTGGACAGTTTCAACTTACGATGGTAAACCATCTGCACACTATGAACATACTGTTTTAGTTACGAAAGATGGCTATGAAATATTAACAGGAGAGTGATAAGATGGCAAAAGATGATGTTATTGAAATGGAAGGTAAAGTATTGGAAATTATTCCAGGAGGACAATTTAAAGTAGAATTATCTAACAAGCATATAATTACCGCTCACGTTTCTGGTAAAATAAGAATGAATTACATTCGTATCTTACCAGGTGATACAGTGCTTGTAGAGTTGTCCGTTTATGATTTAACACGTGGGCGTATAACCTATAGGAAATAGTAGGAGGAATTAATTATGAAAGTAAAACCATCAGTAAAGCCGATTTGTGCTAAATGTAAAGTAATTAAACGTAATGGAAAAGTTATGGTAATTTGTGAAAATCCAAAACACAAACAAAAACAAGGGTAATGGAGGTGTAATTTATGGCACGTATTAAAGGTGTAGATATCCCTAACGATAAAGTATTAGAAATTTCATTAACATATATTTATGGAATTGGAAGAAGTCTTGCAAAAAAAGTTTGTGAAGATGCAAATATTGATGGAACTAGAAGAGTAAAAGATTTATCTGAAGATGAATTAAATAAAGTTCGTGATCAAGTTTCTAAACATGTTATTGAAGGTGATTTAAGACGTGAAGTAAGTACTAATATTAAAACTAAGATGGAAATTGGTAGTTATGAAGGTTCACGTCATAAAAAAGGATTACCTGTTAGAGGACAAAGAACTGGAAGAAACTGTAGAAGTTGTAAAAATAAAAAAGGACCAAGAAAAGTTGTAGCTAACAAGAAAAAATAATTAGTTAAGGAGGTTATTTAAATGGCTTACAAAACAAGAAAAAGAAAGATTAAAAGAAATGTTCCTATTGGTCAAGCACATATCCATTCTAATTACAATAATACAATTGTAACAATTACAGATACAGAAGGTAATGTAATTAGTTGGGCATCAGCAGGAACTTTAGGATTTAAAGGTAGTAAAAAAAGTACTCCTTTTGCTGCTGGTATGAGTGCTGAAGCAGCAGGTAAAGCAGCTGTTGAAAGTGGAATGAAAAAAGTACAAGTATTTGTAAAAGGATTAGGACCAGGACGTGAAACTGCAATTCGTTCTTTACAAACTGCTGGGTTAGAAATAACAGAAATCGTTGATGTAACACCAATACCACACAATGGATGTCGTCCACCAAAACGTCCACGTAACTAAGAAAGGGGATGCGTTTAAGTGTTGAAATTTGAAAAACCAGAATATAAAGTAACAGAATATGTTGAAAATAATTTTTATGGAAAATTTGAATTAGAACCACTAGAAAGAGGTTTTGGTACAACCTTAGGTAATGCACTTAGAAGAGTAATGCTTTCTAATTTACCAGGAAGTGCAATTACAAGTGTAAAAATAGATGGAGTTTTACATGAATTTCAAACAATAGATGGAGTTGTTGAAGATGTAACTGCAATTATTCTTAACTTGAAAGGTGTAGTAATTAAAAATCATTCAGAAGATACTAATAAAATTATTCGTCTAAATGTAACAGGTCCAAAACAAGTAACTGCTGGAGATTTTGAAACAGATTCTGATATTGAAATAATTAACAAAGACTTAGTTATTGCAAATGTTAGCGAAGGTGGAAAACTTGTTATTGAAGCAACTATTGGAAATGGTAGAGGATATGTTAGATGTGATGAACAAAAGAAATATCTTGGAGATACTAAAGTAGGTGTTATTCCAATTGATTCATTATACTCACCAATTGAAAGAGTTAGTTATGATGTAGAAAGTGCTCGTGTAGGACAAAATGAAAATTATGATAAATTAATTATGAATGTATGGACTAATGGTTCTATGAAACCAGAAGAAGCTTTAGCCCTTGCTAGTAGAATATTAATTGAACATTTTGAAATCATTACTCAAATTGATAAAATTGCTGATGTTAAAGGATTAATGAATGAAAAACAAGAAGATCCAAAACAAAAAACATTACAAACCCCTATTGAAGATCTTGATTTCTCAGTTCGTGCATATAACTGTTTAAAAAGAGCATCATTATTAACAGTTCAAGATATTACTAGTAAAAGTGAAAATGAAATGATGAAAATCCGTAATTTAGGTAAAAAATCTTTAAAAGAAGTTATTGATAAAATTAAAGATATGGGACTTAAATTTAGAGATGATGACTAGTAAAAGGAGGTAAATTATGGCATATAGAAAATTAGGAAGAGATAATAAACATAGAAGAAGTTTACTTGCTAGCCAAGTTAAAAATGTTATTATGTATGAAAGTATTCAAACAACAGAAACAAGAGCTAAAGAAACTCGTAAATTTGTTGAAAAAATGATTACTTATGGTAAAGATGGAAGCTTAGTTGCAAGACGTAAAGCTTTAGCATTCTTACATAATGATAAAGAAGTTGTAAATAAAATATTTAATGAACTTGCTCCTCGTTATGAAAAAAGAAATGGTGGTTACACTAGAATTATAAAACTTAGCGAAAGACGTGGAGATGATGCATTAACTGTTATATTAGAATTAGTTAATGATAATACAAAAGAAGAAAAAGAAACTAAAGAAGCAAAACCTAAAAAAACTACAAAGAAAAAGGAAGAAGTTAAAGAAGAAGCTTAGGCTTCTTTTTATTTGCATTTATTGCCACTTTGTTGTATAATAAAGCACACGTCAAAAATTAAAGGGGTGTTTAAAATGTATAATGATATAGAATGGTATAATTATTACCTTGAATATAAAATGAATCCTGATAAGGTAAAACAAGAACTTTATGTTTGGGTTTGTAAACAAAAGGAAGAGTACAAAAATGGAACTTTAAAATGTGAAAGAGAAAAATTATTAAAACGTATTGATTTCCCATTTAATAAAGTTATCACTTGGGAAGAATGTTATGCAGTAGCTAAAAAGTTTTATCAAAAATATGGGACTAGTGTAATACCTTTTGGTTATATTTCTGAAGGAATTAATCTCAACTATTGGATGAAGGCTCAAAAAGAAAAATATTATGCTAATAAGTTAACTAATGAACAAAAAAAACTTTTAGAAGCTATAAAAATTAATGAAGAAACTGATGTTTGGTTTGTTTTTTATCAGATGCTTGATGAAACTAATCATAAAATAGGTCATCTTTTAATTGGAAGAAAATATAGATTTAGTGGAGTTGCACTTGGAAAATGGCTTTCTATTCAATTAAAAGAAATTAAAAATGGTACTTTAAGTGAAGAAAAAGTTCAACGATTAAGTAAATTAGGAATATTAGATAAAAACTATGAATGGAATACTTATTATAAATTTGTTAAAAAATACTATGAAACTTATAATTGTTCTTATATACCAATTGATTATTCTATTGTTGGATTAAATGTAGGATTATGGTTTATGAATCAAATAAAAAATTATAAAAATTTAAATGAAGAACAAATTTATAAATTAAAACAGTTGAATATAATTTGGAACGAAAAAGAATATAAAATCACTCATGGAAAAATAGACAGTGAAAATAGATTGATAGATTATACAACTAGAAGTATTATTAAAACAAGATTTAATGAATTTCTAAATAACATTGGAGATGTTTCTTTTGATAAATGTAGTACAAAAGAAATTAATGAACAATTTAGTTCGTATTTTGGAAATGATCGTGTTGAAAGAAAAACGAAGAAAAAGTTAGTAAAAACAATTAAGAAAATATAAACCCATTAATTAATAGTATTAATATGAGGTGATAAATTGAGAGGTGCAGTAGGAAATTTCTTTGATAAACTTTTAGAAAGAATTAAAAAACGAAGAAAAAGAAAATTAATTATAAAAAAAGAGACTGATTTAGAATTTGAAAAAAAGAAAATAAAAAAAGATATAAAAAGAAAAAAACAAGAAGAGATTAATAATTATTTTTGTAGAAAAAACCAAAAATTAAAAAAGAAGGTTAAAAATAACAAAATTAAATTAATTTCACCAAAAGGAATTAGTAAAATAAAACCAATTAAAAAGTTATCCAATCCTAAAAAAGTTTTAAATGTTGAAAATGCAGTTTTAAATAAAAAGCATAATAAGTATACAATACCTAAAAAGAAAGGTATACAAAATAGTGAAAAGAATATAATAAATTCTATTAGTAAGCCTATTAAAAAGACTCAAAATAAAGATGTTAACAAATTAAAAAAGAAAAGAATTATTAAAACTAGAAAATTATCAAAAGGAATTGATATAAAACAAGTAGATAGCATTAATTCAAAAACAAATATACTAAAAAATGATTTAGTAAATGAAATAAACAAAGTCATTAAAATAAATAAATCTTTGTTGCAAAATATAATTGTTCAATTAAAAGACTTAGATGAAGAGTTAAAAACTGCAAAAACAAAAGAAGAAGTAGATAAAATTGAAATAAAACTATTTGAGTTAAAAAAACAACTTCAATATTTGATAGATGAATTTTATAAATTTAAAGATAAAGATATTCATTTATTTAATGAGGTTATTCAAAACAAAATATCAGAAATAAAAAATATAGACTCTACTTTTGATATAGAACAAATAATGGAAAAGTTGAGCATTAATTTAGATTATTATAACGATTTAATTAATTCAAATATTAATGCTTCTAATATGATTGAAAACGCAGAAGATAAAAAAATTGTAATTAACGATAGACAAATATTACTATATGATGAAAAAAAAAGATTAGAGCATATTAATGCGATAAACAAAAGATTAAGTATTCAAATTGATAAAAACAAACAACTTTTGAAAGATTTTGATGAATTAATTCAAAATATTACACCAAAAGAAATAGTTAAAGTTCAATCGCAATTTTTATCTAACCTTGTAAAAAAAATAAAAGGAATATTTGGAACTTTTTTTAGCATTCCTTTTCTTAAGAAATCCAAAGATATTCCAATGTTTACTGTTGGGTTATATGGAGTTAATTCATCTATACGATCAGCACGCGCTATTGTCAATAAAAAAACTACAATTAAATTTGTTCCTACTGCAGATTTTAGTTCTAAGCTTTTAGATTATAAAAATAAATTTGTATTAGCAGAATATATGTTAGATGATACGCTTTCTCAAATAAAATTTCTTAGAGAAGAATTTGTTACAAATTTTGGCAATTATTTTGATTATAATGAGTTTTATTCTCAATTGTCAGAGATTGATAATATAGAAAAAAAATTAAATGTTCAAAAGCAAAACATCCAAAAAGTAAAACAAAAATATAATGTAACAATTGAAAAAAATAATCAAAAGGTGGAATTAATCAAAAAAATGTAAAGAGAAAAGCTATACTTGTTTGTTTTTCTCTTTATTTCTTTTCTTATAAATTAATTTATTGTATAATTAGCATGAAATAGGTGAAAAAAATGAAAGCATTAATTACAGGAGCCAGTAGTGGTATAGGTTATGATATGGCCAAATATTTGTCTAATTTGGGTTATGATATTATAGTTGTTGCAAGAAGAAAAGAAAGGCTTGAAAAGCTTTCAGATGAATGTAAAACAAAGGTAAATATAATTTGTAAAGATTTATCTAAAGTTGAAAATTGTATTTGGCTATATGAGCAGTTAAAATCTGAAAAAATAGATTTACTAGTTAATAATGCAGGATTTGGATTATTTGGTGATATTATAAATACAGATTTAAATAAAGAATTAGAGATGATAGATCTTAATATTAAATCTGTACATATTTTAACAAAACTATTTTTAAAAGATATGGTATCTCAAAATAATGGTTATATTTTAAATGTAGCATCTTCAGCTGCTTTTGCTCCAGGACCTTTAATGGCTACATATTATTCAACTAAAAGTTATGTTTTTAGATTCACAGAAAGTATTAATGAAGAACTATCTCAAATTAAAAGTAAAGTTAAAGTAAGTGTATTATGTCCAGGTCCCGTTAATACTGAGTTTAATAAAGTTGCTAATGTTAAGTTTGCTTTTAAACCATTATCAAGTGAATATGTGGCAAAATATGCAGTTGATAAAACGCTAAAAGGTAAATTGATAATTATTCCAGGTATCCAAATGAAATTTAGTAGATTTTTTAGTAAGTTTTTACCTGATAAGTTATTATCTTATATAATTTACCATAGTCAAAAAAGAAAAGTTAAATAGCTTTATATTAAATAATTTATTTAGTATAATAAATAGATGGTGGGGATCCTATGAATAACATTATAGAAATTAAAAATTTAAATTTTGGATATGGAAAGAATCTACTTTATAAGAATTTTAATTTAGAAGTAGAAAAACAAAGTTTTATTTCAATTTTAGGAGCTAATGGGGCAGGTAAATCTACTTTAGTAAAACTGTTAATTGGCATTTTAAAAAGTAATAATTCAATATCAATTAATAGTATATTATTAAATAGGTCAAATTTAAAAGCAATTCGTAAAATGATTGGAGTAGTATTTGATAATCCAGAAATTCAATTTGTTGCAGAAACTGTTAAAGATGAAATTGCATTTACTCTTGAAAATCTTCAATTTAGCAAAGAAGAAATACATAAAAGAGTGTTAGAAGTAGCTAAATTACTCAAAATAGAAGATTTACTTAATATAGAACCACATAGATTAAGTGGTGGACAAATGCAAAAAGTATCTTTAGCTAGTGCTTTGGTTTTAAAGCCTAAAATATTAATTTTAGATGAAGCATTATCTATGATAGATCCTTATGATAAAGATGAAATTATGAAAGTAATTAAAAAATATCATGAAACTGAGGAAACAACTATTATAAATTTTACTAGTGATATTGAAGAAGCAGTATATTCTGATAGAATTGTTGGATTATATAAAGGTCAAATTGGTATTGATGGAACAACAAAAGCTGTTTTAAATGAAGAAAGAGCTATGAAAAAATTAGGGCTTGATTTACCTTTTACGGTTGACCTTGCTATAAGGTTAAAATTATATGGGCTTTTAGATGATATTGAATTAGATATGGATAAGATGGTGGATAAGTTATGGAAATAAAATTTGAAAATGTTAGTTATTCATATTTAGCAGGTACTCCATTACAAGTAGATGCTTTAAAAAATATTAATACAACAATTATTCCAAATCAAATTAATGCTATTATAGGGCCTAGTGGGAGTGGTAAATCAACTATGATAGAATTGATCAATGGTTTGAAATTACCAACTAAAGGAACCGTATATGTAGGTAAACATAGACTTAGAAATAATATAAGAATTATAAATGCAAATAAACTTAGATTTGATATTGGAGTAGTTTTCCAAAATCCAGAGGATCAATTCTTTCAAAAAACAGTAAAAAAAGAAATTGAATTTGGAATGAAATATTTTGGCTATAAGATTGATAAAATTGATGAAAGAGTAAATAATGCTTTAAAAATGGTAGGATTAGACGATAGTTACTTATTTCGCGATCCATTTAATTTAAGTGGAGGGGAAAAAAGAAAGGTAGCTATTGCTTCTGTATTAGCATTTAATCCGGAAGTTATTATTTTTGATGAACCAACAAATGCACTTGATTCTACAAGTAAAGAATCACTAATAAAACTTATGAAGCTATTAAAAACTAAATATAATAAAACGATTATTGTAGTTAGTCATGATGTGGACATTTTATATAGATTTGTAGACAATGTTATAATATTATCAAATGGTGAGTTACTAATGCAAGGTAATAAATTTGAAGTGTTTAAAAATGTAGACTTTTTGACAGAGCATGGTGTTAAAGTTCCAAGAATTGTAGAATTTATACATAAAGTAAAATGTAAAACAGGGAAATATTTAGGTGACTTAGATGATTTAAATGACCTTATAAAGGAGATTTATCAAAATGTACAATAACGTTTTATTAAGTAGATATTTTCCTGTAAAGTCTAAAATGCATGATATGGATCCATTTGCTAAAATGTTATGTACAATAATATTTATTATTACTTTATTAATTACAAATAGTCCTACAGTATTATTATTGTTAATAATAGTAACTTCAATTATGGTAATGAGAAGTAATGTTCCATTTAGATTATATCTGAAAAGTGTAACTGGTTTTATACCGTTAATGTTATTAGTCATTATTACGACATTATTATTAAGAATTAATTATATAATTATATTGTTCTTAGTTATTAAAATTGCATTAATTGTTATTTATACTTCAATTTTAACCTTTACTTCTACACCAACAGAAATAACTTACGGTTTTCAAAAAGTTTTAGCTCCATTAAAATTAATTGGACTTCCTACTAGTAGAATCGCACTAGATCTTACAATGGCAATTAGATATATTCCAATAATGATGGAGCAAATTCAACGTATTAGAAAAACGCAAGCAAGTAGAGGTATAGATTATGAAAACTCTAATTTTAGGGGCAAATTTTTAGCAAATGTTTCTTTAGTTGGACCACTATTTAGACTTTCAAATAAGAGAACTAATGAATTATTAAGCGCTATGGAAATTAGAATGTATACAGTTTACAATAAAAGAACTAGTTATAGAACAAAATTCTGGGGATTTAAAGATACATTTATTGTATTTTTACACATACTTATATTAGGACTATTCATTTACAAGGAGGTAATGGGTTATGGTTCGTTACTTGATAACATTCTCGTACGATGGATTGAATTTTGATGGATATCAAAAACAACCCAAACATAGAACTGTACAAGGAGAATTGGAAAAAGTTTTAAAAGAAATTAATAATAGTAAAAAAGTTGAAGTTCATGCTTCTGGTAGAACCGATAAAGGAGTTCATGCGATTAATCAAAAAGCTCATTTTGATTTAGACATTACAATTACTGAATCAAAACTTAAAATGGCCTTAAATAGTTATTTACCTGATGATATATATGTTAAAAAAGTTGAAGTAGTGTCAGATACTTTTCATGCTAGATATAATGTTAAAGCTAAAGAATATATGTATATTATTAATATGGGAGAATATAATCCTTTAGAAAGAAATTATGTATATCAATATAATAAACCACTAGATGTTGTAGCTATTGAAAGGGCTTTAAAATATTTGGAAGGTGAACATGATTTTACTTCTTTTTCTCCTGCTGGGGAAGAAAAGGAAAGTTTTGTAAGAACTATTTCTCAAACCAATTTGATTAGAGATCTTAAAAATACAGATAAAATAACAATATTATTTTTAGGTACTGGATTTTTAAGATATATGATTAGAAATATGATAGGTACTTTAATTGAAATTGGTGAAGGTAAAAAGAAAGCTGAAGAAATTATTGAAATAATAGAAGCTAAAGATAGAAGAAAAGCAGGTCCAACTTCAAATCCAGAAGGACTTTATTTAAAGAATGTATTTTATTAGGAGTTATTATGGATTATTCAATTGATGAAATTAAAATTGAAGAAATAGATAGTTTAATAACTATTTATGATGAGGCTTTTGATAAAAATAGTGACATTGAAACTATAAAAACTAATTTTTTAAACGTTATTAATAATAGAAATACTAAAATTTTAGTAATTAAATTTAAAAATAATGTTGCGGGTTTTATAAAGTATGATATAATAGAGGAACTCTTTTCAAAAGGAAAACCTTATATGTTTTTATCAAATCTATGTATAGAAAGTAAATATAGAGGGAATGGTTTATCTAAAAAGTTATTGGAAAGAGTAGAAGAAGATGCCCGCAAAAGAAATTGTGAATATATTTTCTTAACATGTGGTAATCAAAGATATTGTGCACATAATTTATATAAACAACTGGGATATACTATTAGAAGTTCAAAAATATTTAGAAAAGATTTGTAAAATCTAAAACGGGGTGTTTAAATTGAATAATAAAAATATTGATATTAAACAAATAGCAAAATCTATGCTTAGTGATAATATTTATGAAAAAAGCGAAGCATTAAGAGCATTTTTTGATAATCTTTGTCCTGAATTCTCTATTAGAAACAAAGATATGGTTTTATTAAATAGTAGTAGTAAAAGTATAATGACTAATCCAAAAGAGTATGCAAGATGGATGATTAATTACGCACTAGATTTAATCCAAATTCCTAGAGGACAAATATTAATTACTACTGATGTATTTAAAGATAATTATGTTGAAATTACTTATGAATCAGTAGAATCTTCTTCTTATGAAGATGCTTATGTAACTATTTTAACTTCAAATAAAGGAATGGTAGTAGAAATCAACGGTGAAGTGGCTAAAGTTGTTAAAAATTCTAATGGTAAATGGAATGTAGATTTTGAAAGTTCATTGAGAAATAAACTACCTTTATCTAGAAGTCATAGAATAGATAATTATACTTTTACTAAATAATTTGACAATTTTAAAAATGTTTGATATTATATTAACCCATAAAGAGGGGATATAATGTTTGAAATAATTGTTAATTTGATTAAAAATATTAAAATAATATTTGAACTTTATAGTATTAATTATAAATAAGAATAAAGGTTTTGCCTTTATTTTTTTATTTTGTTGCATATTTTATTGACTTTCATAGTATGTTTTAGTATAATTTTAAACGGTACATTTATTTATCCCACGTACTAAGTGAACCTCGGGAAAGTTTACTTATTACTGATAAAAGAAAGGGAAGATTTTAATGACAACATTTATGCAAAAAAAAGAAGAAGTTAATCGTAAATGGTATGTTATTGATGCTGCAAATAAACCACTAGGTCGTGTAGCAACAAAAGCTGCTAGTGTATTACGTGGTAAGCATAAAGCAACATTTACTCCACATGTTGATTGTGGTGACTTCGTTATTATTGTTAATGCTTCTAAAGTTAATTTAACTGGAAATAAGTTAGATCAAAAAATGTATTATGATCATAGTGGATATCCAGGAGGATTAAGAGAAAGAACTGCAAGAACAATGAGAGAAAATTATCCAACTGAAATGATTGAAAGAGCAGTTAAAGGAATGCTTCCAAATGGAAGATTAGGACGTCAAATGGGTAAAAAATTATTTGTTTATGCTGGTAGTGATCATAAACATGAAGCACAAAAACCAGTTGAAATGAATATAGACTAAGGAGGTATAAATAATGGCTAATAAAAAATCATATTATGGAACAGGACGTAGAAAACGTTCAATAGCTAAAGTTACATTAGTACCTGGTAAGGGAAAAATTACAGTAAATGGTAGAGATGTACATGAATATTTTCCTTATGAAACATTAGTAATGGATTTAACTCAACCTTTAGTTTATACAAATACTAATGAAATGTTTGACGTTATCGTTTCAGTACATGGTGGAGGTTTTTCAGGACAAACTGGTGCGATTAGATTAGGTATTACTAGAGCATTATTGGAATATGATGCAACTACTGATCCTGATTCTGAAAATTCTTTTAGAAAAGTATTAAAAGCACAAGGATTTATAACTAGAGACTCTAGAATTAAAGAACGTAAAAAATATGGTCTTAAAAAAGCTAGACGTGCTCCACAATTTAGTAAACGTTAAAAAGCTATTTCAATATTTCGGTTCTTTGTCAAATAGTGTGTGTAAGACACAAAACAAGTGATAATTAAACATATGAAGCTGACGCGAAAGCGTTGG
>CALVZF010000003.1 GCA_944372455.1 uncultured Bacilli bacterium | reverse complement strand
AAAATCAACCCGAACGGATTGATATGTATCTCAAGTTCAAACTATAAAAGTTCGAACAGAAACGTCACTGGAGCAGACGATGGGAATCGGACCCACGCAGTCAGCTTGGAAGGCTGAGGTTCTACCATTAAACTACGTCTGCAAAATCAGTAGGCAATATAAATTATACCATATTATATTCATTTGTCAATAAAAAATAATACAAAAATTGAATTTTTTGATATACTATTATTAGTATAAATAGAAAGGAGCACCTTATGCAAAAAGTATTAGTTTCAGATTACGACAATACTCTTTATACAAGTGATGAACAAATTAAAAAAAATATAGAAAAAATAAATGAGTTTATTAATAGAGGAAACTTATTTGTAATTGCCACTGGAAGAAGTTACATTGACATAAGTAAAATGATAATGAAATATAACATACCTTTCAATTATTTAATATGTAATGATGGTGGAACCATATTTAATAATAATGGTAAATTATTGTATAAAAAAGATATAGATTTACTTACCGCTCAAAGTATCTTTAAAGATCTAGAAGTAAAAAATCTTTTAGATATAACCTTTATAGATACTGGATATGACTATTCTAAAAAAATTGAAAATGAAGTAAATGCAATAATAATAAAAGAAATTGATAGTGCATTTTCAAAAAATTTATTAGTTGAATTAACTTCAAAATATAGTAATATACATGGATATATTAGTGATAATTGGATTAATATAACTGAAAAATCAGTAACAAAAACTAATGGTATATTGTTTTTAAAAAGTTTATTAAATTTTGAAAAAATCTATACTATTGGAGATACTATTAATGATATAAATATGATAAATGAATTTAATGGAGCATGTATGAAAAATTCAACAAAAGATTTATTAAAAGTATGTAATATTAAATTTAATAGTGTAGCAGATTATATAGACTATATAGAAAGTAGAGAACAAAGATAAAATGGAATTATTAGATATATATGATGAGAACAATAAAGCAACAGGACAAAAGTTAGATAGAAAAGAAGTACATAAATTAGGATTATGGCATAGAGAAGCAGTTGTAATAGTAATAAACAAAAAGAATAAAATTTTACTTCAAAAAAGAAGTTATAAAAGACATAACTATCCTGGAAAGTGGGGACTTATGGCAGGACATGTTAAAAGTGGTGATACTCCAAAATTAACAGCAGTAAGAGAGTTAAAAGAAGAAATTGGATTATCTGTAAATTCAAAAGATTTAAGATTTTTAGAAATATACATAAAGAAAGATAAAACAAATAAAGCTTTTATTTACATTTATGTTTTAAAAACTAATAAACAAATAAAAGATTTTACAATTCAAAAAGAAGAACTTACAAAATTAAAATTTTATAGTATTGACTCTTTAATTAGAAGAATTAAAAGAAAAGATAATAAATTAGTTTTTGGTAAAGATCCTCTACATATTGAAATGTTTCAATTAGTTAAGAATTTCACAATTTAAATTTATTATCCCATAATTATCCCATATTCTTTTTATATACTTGTATTGTAAGAAAGGAGATGGTAGATGATTATATAGATATTATAAGATATCGTTGTTAAAAAGTTATGTTTTCTCACTCCTAAAAATTACATAACTAATTTAAAATTTACAAACCTTACAAAAAGACATGGAATAATGATGTGTTACTGCTTATTCCGAGTCATAAATATACAATAAATTCTCACTCCGAAACTTTTTAAAGGGCATATAATATATGTCCTTTTAATTTTATGAATTTTAATAGGTAAAAAACATAAAATTAAATAGGTGATAAGATATGAGTATAATTGCATATAAAAATAATATTTCTAATCCTGTAAATTTTCTTGATATAGTAGAAAAAAGTACCTATATTAATGGAATGTATATATATATTGTTCAATCAAAAGATGGTAACATTATAGCATACAGTATAGATCCTAAAGATAACTTATCATTAGAAGATTTACAAAATAATACAATAGAAAAACTAGATAAAACCTGTATAATAGAACTAGATACTCTACTTAATAGATTAGATACTTGGACTAAAAAAATAGTTATAAATGTTACCCCAATTATCATTCCACCACTATCTGAATCTACTATTAAATTAATTAATCAAAAAAATTGGGAATATATTTCTAAAATTAAAGATATAGTAGAAAAACATAAAAATTTAAATATCTCATTACATAGTACAAATAGATTATTAATAGATTACATGATTAATCAAATAAAAAGTTTTAAAATTGGATGGGAAATAGCTCCTAATGATTTAACTTATATAACTACAGATTATTACGTTTTAAGTAGTGAAATGTTAAATGAAGAAATAATATTACAACAATTAAATTTAGGAAAAGAAATTATGGTTAAAGTTGTTGATGGTAATGATTTAATGTTAGTTTTTGAATTTTTTCATAAAAATTCTAATGCAAATAGAGATATAATATTTAATAAAACAACTTTTGTATGCAGTTATCCTGAAATGTTTTATGAACTATTTAAAAAAAATACTAGATATTATTAAATTTTAAAATATCAACATTGTCATCTTTTAAAATTTCTTTTAAAAATATAGAAATATTATTCTTAGAAGCTAAAAGATAAACCAAACTTTTAGTTCTAGTAAGTGCTACATAAAAAAGTCTACGCTCTTCATCATATAAATATTTAGATTTTTTATTAATTAAACTTAAAACTTTATCATCTTCTATTTTATTAGGAAAACCCAATAATTCATTTTTCATGTTAATTACTACAACTACCTCTTCTTCCAAACCTTTAGATTTATGAACAGTTAAATATTTAAGCTTCATATGTTGATTTTTAATATATATTATTGTTCCATCACTATTTATTATAAATTTAGTATTATCCATAAATTCATATATATCGTCATTATTTCTTCCCAGAATAAGTATAGGGGCTAAATGTTTATTATAAATATATAAAATTATTTTTTCAAAAGTTGATTTTAAATTATTATTAAAAATAACCTTAATTGGTTTTCTAACACTTTTCATTGAAACTAAGTGTTTTTTTATTTGGAATGGATTTCTTGTAATAAAGTTTTCTGCAGTATCAATTAACTCTTGAGAATTTCTATAAGTATTTTGTATTTTTAAAATTGATACTCTTTCAAAATATTTTTCAATATCTAAAAATAAATTTATATCACATCCTGTAAATCTATAAATTGATTGATAATCATCTCCAACAGCTATTAGTTTACATTTAAAACATTTTATCATATTTAAAATTAAATTAAATCTAGTAAATGAAATATCTTGGTATTCATCAATTATAATATATTTATATTTTAAATTAACTTTTCTATCTTTAATTATCTCACTTGCTTGATTAATCATATCATCAAAATCCACAGACATTGTGGATAAAAGTTCAGCATTATAAATTTTAAAAATGTTAAATACTAACTTTAAAAATATCTTATTTTTATATTGCTTTTCTAACTTAAATTCTTTTACATTTCTATTTAAAAAGATATCAATATCATTAATAGTATAATTATTTGATTTTAATAATAAAATAAATTTTTGAATCAGTTTTTTAAATGAACCAAATTTTCTACTTTTAATTAAATTACAATAACTTTTATTTATTCTTTTTTTACCAGTATATTCATCAAAATAAACTAATATATATTTTTGTACAATTTCAAAATCTTTAATAATTAAAAAATATTCATCAATAATATATTTAAGATAAGATTCAAGGGAGATATTAACATTTTTATTAATAGTTTTAATAATATTAAGCGCTAATTTATGAAAAGTATAAATGTCAACATTATAATCTTTATTAATTTTAGATTGTAAACTTTTAACAGTTTCATTTGTAAAAGAGATACATAATATTTCTTCTTCTTTTACATTTTGTCTTTCTATCAAATATTTTACTTTTCCAATCATTGTAAGAGTTTTTCCACTACCAGCTCCTGCAATTACAAGATTACTTACCTCATCAGTTATAATTGCTTTTCTTTGAAATTCATCTAGGCTAAAACCATTTATATTATTAAATAGCATTCTAGATTCAAAAAGTTCTTTTTCTATAAATTTTTTGTTTTTATATTTTACATATTCATCAATATTATTATAATTATATATAAAGTTACAATAATTCTTATTCTTTATATAATCCTTAGTTTTTTTTATTGAATTAAAAAGTTCTTCATACTTGTTTTTTAAATACTGTTCTTTATTAAAATCTATATATTCTAAAGTAAACTCATTATTAAAAGCTTTAATCATTTCTCTTTTATTCATTAAATCACCAACAATAATAAAAATAAATTGTTAGGATTTTGTCAAAACGTAAAAAGAAAGAAAATTTAACTTTTATATATTTAAAATTTAAAAATATATGTAATTAAATTTTAAAATTATTCTTTTTTATTACGATGCTTTCTAATATCTTTTTCTATCATAAAATTATTTATTTTACTATCAAAAAGATATTTAGTAGGAACATCTAATATTTTGGAAAAAATTTCAATTTTAGTAAACGAGGGACTATTTTTTCCGTTTTCAATATTACTTATATAAGTAACACTTGAAAAAGTTTTTTTTGCAAATTCTTCTTGTGTATAACCTCTTAAAAATCTATAATATCTCATATTTTTTCCAAAAGTTTTCTTAAGATCCATAATACTCACCATTAATAATATTAGTAAAAATTAATAATTTATGTTTAATAATTTTAAATATTGGACTATAATTAAATTGAATATTAATTCAGGAGATGGTTTTATGAAACAAATTTTAATTACTGGAGCAGCAGGTAGTATAGGATATGAGACACTAAAACAATTAATGAAAAAAAATAAATATGAAATTACTGTTTTAGATTTAGATAATAAAAAATCAAGAAAAAGATTAGAAATTTATAAAAATGTTATAAACATAGTATATGGTTCAATAAATGATTATGAACTGATTAAAACTTTAGTTAAGGGTAAAGATGTTGTTATCCATTTAGCTGCTGTTATTCCTCCATTAGCGGATAAAAATCCAGAACTAACTAGAAAAGTAAATTATTTTGGTACTAAAAATATTGTAGATGCGATTAACGAAACAAATAAAAATTGTTTTTTAGTTTATTCTTCTTCTGTTAGTGTTTATGGAGATAGAATTAGTAATCCCTGGATAAAAGTAGGTGATGATTTAAATCCAAGTGAAGGGGATTATTATGCATTAACTAAAATAGAAACTGAAAAGATGATAATAAGTTCTAAAATTAATTATACTATTTTTAGACTTACTGGTATAATGGGAAGACCAGATATTGATCCATTGATGTTTCACATGCCACTAGATACTAAATTAGAAATAGCTACTACAATTGATACAGCTACAGCATTTGTAAAATCTATAGAATATGAAAAAGAATTAAAACACAAAATTTTCAATTTAGGCGGTGGAGAAAAATGTAGAACAACCTATAGAGAATTCTTAACTAATATGTTTAAAATATATGGTTTAAATATTAAATATTTGAAAGATATGGCTTTTGCAGAAAAGAATTTTCATTGTGGATATTTTCTAGATGGCGACAAATTAAACGATATTTTGCATTTTAGACATGATACATTAGAAACATATTATAATAGAGTTGATAAAGAAACTAAAAGAACAACTAGATTTTTTTCAAGAATGTTAAGTCAACCTATAATATATTTTCTACTAAAAAAATCTGAACCATTAGAAGCAAAGAAAAAGAATAATAAATTTTTAATTCATAGGTTTTTCAATAATAAAAAAGAAAAATAATTTATTAATTAAATTAATATTTAGGTTTTATAAAAGAAAAGGAGAAAATTTTATGTGTACAGCAGCAACTTATAAGACGAAAGATTTTTATTTTGGGCGTACTTTAGATTATGAGTTTTCGTACGGAGATGAAGTTACTATTACTCCTAGAAACTATATATTTAACTTTAGAGAAAAAAAGAGTATAAAATCTAATTACGCAATAATTGGAATGGCCCATGTTATAAATAATTATCCACTATATTATGATGCAATTAATGAAAAAGGGTTAGCTATAGCTGGACTAAATTTTGTCGGTAATGCATCGTACAATGAAAGTATAAAAGGAAAAGATAATATTGCCCAATTTGAATTTATTCCATGGATTCTAAGTCAATGTACTACTGTAAAAGAAGCCCAAAATTTAATTAGAAAAATAAATTTATTAAATGTCACATTTAATAATGATTTACCAGTAGCAATGCTTCATTGGATTATTTCGGATAGTACAGAATCTATAACTGTTGAAGCGGTAAAAGAGGGCATTAAAATTTATGAAAATCCAATAGGGGTTTTAACAAATAATCCTCCATTTGATGTACAAATGTTTAGTTTGAATAATTATATAAATTTATCTCCAAAGTCTCCAGAGTCTAAGTTTGCAAGAGGACTTGATTTACAAGAATATAGTCGTGGAATGGGTGCAATAGGACTTCCTGGAGATTTGTCATCCCAATCTAGATTTGTAAGAGTAGCTTTCACAAAAATGAACTCTGTTTCTTCAGATAACGAAATGAATAGTGTTAGTCAATTTTTTCATATTCTTAATTCTGTTGAACAACAAAGAGGATGTTGTGATTTAGGCAATGGAAAGTATGAAATCACTCTTTATACCTCATGTTGCAATATAAATAAAGGTATTTATTATTACACAACTTATGATAATCATCAAATTAGTGCAGTAAATATGCATAAAGAAAATTTAAATGGAAATGAACTAATACGATATCCATTAATAATGGAAGAACAAATAAATTTTCAAAATTAATAATAGCTTAATTCTTTTGTAATTAATATTAATAATATGGAAATACTTTAAATATGAGGTGTTTCCATGAAAATAAGAAAAGGAATTTGGCTTGATGTATTAGAATTTTTTGGATATAATTATGAACCATATTTACTTTTTCCTACATATCAAAAAAAGATTATATATGGTAATTCTGTTATTACTATTGATATTTTGATAAAAGATAGAACTATTTTTATAAATAAAAGTAAACATATAACAAAAAGAAATATTTCTTTTATAAACGATTTAATAGTTGCTAATTTAGTTGAAAATTAATTTTCATTAAATTTCAGATTTTAATTATTGAAAAAAAAGTTAAAATTTTGTATAATTAATTTGTAAGCTTACATAAGGTGTTATATTTTAATATAACACTAAAGAAATATATTTCTTGATTAAATTTTATTGGGTGGACACTATAACTATTAAATTAGTTAAGTGTTCTTTTTATTAATAACACTAAATTATTACAAATAAATAAAAACTTACTAACATTAAATAGGCCGTAAGTTATATTCAAATGGAGTGAGTGTCGTATTTATCTACGCCTTTTTACAATAATGAAAAAGTACATATAATCTTTCGTTGGTTATAATAATATACCATGTTTTAATATGTAAAGAATAGTTTTTTAAATCTTGATACGGGTGTTGCACACATGTGTATTATTTTAATGCAAAGAGGGAAATTATGACTAAAATTTTTTCTAATAAAAATGGTAACACTTATCTGATTAGTGAGGCACCATTAAAAGACATTAATCATGAAACTATGCAAATCTCTGATTATAAAATTTCACAATATGGTCAAATATTTAGTGATGACCAAATAAAAGAACTTTTAGAAAAGACAAAATCTTAGGATACTTTAGTTGTCGGCACATCTATTTATTGGTACACAGTTAGTAGAATATTAAAAGTATTTATAGATAGATTTTATATGTTACCTGAAGCTAAAGCAAGAATTTATATTTATTTGCTCAAGGTTCATTTCCAGATGAAGTTGTAGAAAAGGTTACACAATTGACGTTTTATTTCACTTGGGCAAAAGTCTAGAGTACATTTGATTTTATTAAGAAAGTGTATAGCAAAGATAATGAATAAAAAACAATTAGATTAGAGCAACTTAATACAGTTTTTGCAAAATATTTTATTGGCAATAATTATTTAAATCCACTTACTAATCCGCAGGAAACATCAGTATCTTTAGCGAATGTTACTTTTGAACCAAGATTTAGAAATGATGTATTCAAGAGTTTCCAAAAGGTGGAAGATAAATCTCAATTTGTACTGCAGGGTTTGGTGGGTATCAGGAAGATGGAAAAGAGTTCATTAGTTTAGAAACAGGTAAAGTAATTGTAATACCAAAAAATGTAAAACACTGGCATGGGTCAAAAAAAGATTCTTGGTTCTCGCATATTTCAGTTGAAGTACCTGGAGAAAATATTGAGAATGTTTGGTTAGAAGAAGTAACAAGAATATAATAAATTATGTGAATAAAGAATGAATAAGATTGATTACTTATTTAAATAGTGTAAGTGAGCAAATTGTAATAGTTGCTAAAATAACACCTGTAGTTAACAGTTATTTTTATCTTAAACTTTCTATTTCAACTTTTATAATGTTTTTTATGCTTTATTTAGTAATTACCAGTTTACTAATTTATCAAAATGTTTTAAAATTAAGCTAGACACTTATTTTTGGACAATACTCGTTTTATTTACTAATATATTTGGAGTAATAATCTATATTATATATATATAAAAAGAATAAATTGTCCTAAATGTAGTATTTCATTAACGAAAAATGTAGCTTACTGTCCTTACTGCGGTAGCCAAGTTAATAAGGTTTGCGAAAAGTGTCATCATATAATTTAAAATAATAATAAATATTGTAAAAATTGTGGGGAAAAATTATAAAATAGTCCAACTTTTTTAGATTTTTGTGTAATAATTATAAGTAGTTAGGAGGCAAATATGCAAGATTTAATTTTAAATATAATGAATCAATTTGGTTATGTGGGGGTATTTTTACTTATCATGATTGAAAATGTATTTCCACCAATACCATCAGAAGTAATACTATTATTTGGAGGGTTTATGACCACTTATACTAAACTTGGTATATTGGGTATGGTAATTGCTTCTACGTTAGGTTCAGTATGTGGAGGAATTGCTTTATATTATATTGGTAGAATTTTTAATAAAGAAAGATTAAAAAGAATATTATCGGGAAGATTAGGTAAGATATTGAGATTAAAAAATAGTGATATTGATAATGCTGATCATTGGTTTGATACAAAGGGACAAAAAACAGTTTTTTTCTGTAGATTTGTTCCTTTAGTAAGAAGTCTTATTTCTATTCCTGCTGGCATGAGTGAAATGCCAATGATAAAATTTTTAATTTATACTACTTTAGGCTCTTTAATTTGGAATATTATCTTAATAACATTAGGTAATATTTTAGGAAGTAATTGGAAAAGTATACTAGGAATTTTTGATACTTATTCTCATTTAGTAGTAATTTTACTTGGACTAATTTTTATTATTTTCATCATTTGGTTTTACAAAAGAAGAAAAAATACCAAGAACAATTAAATTTATATTATTTCTTTTATTTGTTTTGGATGTTTATACAAAACAAATAAAAGACTTTATTTTGATAATTTTATGAGTATTTATTTAATTTCTTTGAGATTATATTTTTGTTTATACTTTTTTAATATAAAATAATTTACTAAATATTTCATTTTCATTGTATTCTAATATTGTAAGAGTAGTAGGATATGTAATTAAATATTCAGTAGGTTTTATAAGTTGTAAATCCGTATGTAATAAATGTTTAACCTTGCCATTTTTAACTCTGCATTTATATTCCTTAATCACTTCAAGTATTTCCATGTCTGGATCTAAAATCTGAATAGTCTTAAATTTAACCATAAAAAATGTCCTCCTTCCTAGAAAGAGAACATGAAAGTTTAATATTTATTTAAAATAAAAACTTACGAACTTTTTACAGTCCGTAAGTTGTATTCAAATGGAGCACACGAAGAGAATCGAACTCTCATCACAGCCTTGGCAAGGCCATATTCTAACCATTGAACCACGTGTGCATTACATATATTATTTTATGCATTTACTTATAAATTGTCAATAAAATTTTTAATTCAATTATAATTTTTTTTAAAACAGCTTTACATAAAATAATATTTACAATATAATTTTAATATAATTTATAAATGAAGGAGCATTATACATTATGGAAATTTTACAAAGTATATTATTAGGTATAGTTCAAGGTATTGGAGAATTTTTACCTATATCAAGTTCTGCACATTTAATATTAGTACCTTACTTATTAGGGTTTGAGGAACAATCACTAGCTTTTGATGTAGCCTTACATTTTGGTACTTTAATTGCAGTATTATCGGTTTTCTTTAAAGATTGGATTATCCTTGCTAAAGGAGTTATTAATAAAGTATTTCATAAAAAAGATTCTTTTGAAAATAAAATGTTTTGGTATTTAGTAATAGCAACTATACCTGGAGCATTAATAGGAAAATTATTAGAAGAATATGTAGAGACAGTTTTTAGAAAATTACCATTACTTATTGCTTTAGCGTTAGCAGTTATGGGTATATTTATTTATTTAGGTGATAAATGGGCAGAAAAACATTATAAAAATCAAACAGAATACAAAAATCTAACTTTAAAACAAACATTCTTAATAGGACTTAGTCAAGCTTTAGCAATTTTCCCAGGATTTTCGAGATCAGGTACAACTATTTTAGCAGGAAGACTTATGGGAGTATCTAGAGAGGCGTGTGCTAAATTTTCATTTATGCTTTCAACACCAATTATTTTTGGAGCAACAATTTTAAAATTTGGAGATATGGTAGCTCAATTTAATTTAAATTTAGTAATAGGAATAGTAACAGCTGCAATTTTTGGAATATTAAGTATTAAATTTTTATTGAATTATGTTAAGAAAAATGATTTTGCAATTTTTGCTTATTATAGATTAATTTTTGCATTACTTGTTTTATTGAAATTTATATTTTAATTCACTTTATTTATAGAGTGAATTTTTTTGTACTTGATAATTTATCCCACAATTTAACACATTTAAAACATAATAAATAACTTTTTTCTTATTATAATAAAGCTATAAGGAGGTTGCTTTATGGATATATTAAGAAATAAAATAAATATAATTTTAAACCTTTTTTACAAAGTAAATGTCATATATGTATAAAAAATGTTATAATTTAATTGGTGAGTTTTATGTATAAGATATGTTTAGTAGAAGATGAAAAAGATTTAAATAATTTAATAACTACTTATCTTAAGCAAGCTGGTTTTGATGTAATTAGTTTAACTAAAGGAATGGATGCTCTTAATTTACAAGATAAAATTGATCTTTGGATTCTTGATATTATGTTAGAAGATGATATTAGCGGGTATGATATCATTAAACAAATAAGAGAAAAAAATGATATTGTACCAGTAATATTCACTTCTGCTAGAGATCAAGACCTAGATAAAATAATAGGATTAGAACTTGGAAGTGATGATTATATTACTAAACCATATTCTCCTAAAGAATTAGTTTTAAGAGTTAATAATATGATTAAAAGAGTTTATAAATCAGAATATAATCATTTAAATTATGAGGATTATCAAATAGATTTAAATAAAAGAGTTGTCGTTCAAAATAATAAAGAAATAAATTTGACTACTTTAGAATTTGATTTACTTATATTATTTTTAGAAAATAAAAATAAATCCTTAGATAGAGAATTAATAATAGAAAAAATCTGGGGAACTGGTTATTATGGTAGTGATAGGGTAGTTGATGATTTAGTAAGACGTCTAAGAAAAAAAATGCCTAAGTTAAAAATTAGTACTATATATGGATTTGGATATAGATTATCATGAAAAATAAAATATCATTATCTAATCAATTAGTATTAATTTCACTTGGCGTCTTTTTAATTCTTACATTATCACTTACAATATTTTTACCCCGTGCTTTATTACCTTACTTTGAAGAAACAGTATATAATTTTTTAAATCAACCCCTTAAATATTTTAGTAATAACATATCATCAGAATATTTTAATGACAATATCGTTTATATTGAAATTTCCAATAATAACAAAATGTTAATAAGTAATAATGCAGAAAAAGTTTTAAAAACTGATGATTTTAAAAGTGTATTATCACTTATAAATTATGAACATGGAACTTTTAAAATTAAAAATAATAAATTTTACTATGTAGCTACTGTTAATAACCAAAATATAACTAAAGTAACTATTACTGATGAAAAATTGATAAATAATATGAAAAATAGACTGTTTGTCGCAATTTTACCAGTAATTATAATGACATTTTTAGTAATATTAATTGCTCTATTAATTTGGTGTAACTTTCTTGTTCATAAAATAGGAATATTAATAAATAAGGTTAAAAATATAAATAATGATAAATTTGATCATAGTTCTAAAATCAAAGTAGAAGATGAATTGCAAATTCTTGAAAAAACTATAGAAGATGTTAGACTTATGATTTTAGAACAAGAAAATTTTAAAAACGAAATGTATCAAAATATATCACATGACTTTAAAACTCCAATTGCAGTTATAAAATCTTACATTGAAGCTAATAAAGATGGAGTAATGAGTACAGAACAAACAAGAGAAGTAGTAGAAGAACAAATAAATAAATTAGACTCTAAAGTTAAAAGTTTACTTCAACTAAATAAAATAGAGTATTTAAAAGAACGTTATTCACAAACAGAAGAAGAAGTAAACATAATAGACGTTGTAAATAAAAGTGTTGAAAAGTTTATTCCAGAAAACAATAAAATTCAATTTAAAGTGTTATATAAAAAAAGCCCTATATACTTTAAAGGAACTTTTGATATGTGGGAATCAATAGTTGATAATCTACTTACTAATTTTATAAGATATGCGGAAAGTAAAATAGAAATTAATATTGGTCATAGAAAAATGTCTTTATTTAATGATGGAGAACCAATAGATGAAACAATAATAACAGATATATTTTCTCCATACAAAAAAGGGATTAAAGGACAGTTTGGTCTAGGGTTATCAATAGTAAATAAGACATGTGATTTATTAGGTTATACTATAAAAGTTGAAAATACTAAAAAAGGTGTTAAATTTGTAATAGAAAAAAAATGAAAAAATTAATTTTCATTTTTTTTCATTTATCATAGATTATTATCATAATAAAGTTCTATAAGTTTAAATTCATTATTTAATTTTTCGTAAAGTTTAGAACGTCTATTCTTATTTTTGGTTTTTACCAAAGTTTTTACTAGTTTTTCAATTTCATAAAGTCTTTTTTGAATTAAGAAATCTTCAAATTCAATTATTTCCCTCTTTAACTCTTTTTGTGTTTTTAAACACTCATTTTTATTAACCATAAAATTCCCCCTATAAAAAATGAAGTACTGAGCATAATAATTATAACATAATATATTAGAATTATATTTAGTAAGTAGTAGGTGATTGAATGGCTTTTGAAATAAAAAATACTAAGAAAAAAGAAAATGCTATTTATAAAACTTTATATATTAAAGAAGCATTAGTCAAAGAAATAGATAAAATTGCAAAAGAAAACAATACTTCTTTTAATAATGTAATAATTAGTATGATAGAAAGTTGTTTAAAAAAATAAGTATGATTGTTATTAAAAATCATACTTTTTATGTATTTTAATTTACATTATGTTATAATAATAATTGAATGGAGGATTAAAAATGGATGAATTTATTGACATTAGTAATAATCCTAAAACAGATTTAAATAATAATACATTTAGTGTTTTAGAAAGATATGGAGAGGATTTAACAAAAAAGAAATACATTACAAATCCTGCAATAGCCCGTGAAAATGAAATAAAAGAGCTAATTTTGATTTTACTTACCCCTGATAAATCTGCTGTTTTAACAGGTAAAGCTGGTATTGGTAAAACTGCTATAGTAGAAGGATTAGCCTATAAAATTCAAAATAATGATGTCCCTGATGCATTAAAAGGATATACAATAATTAATATTGCAACTGCTTCATTATTAGGTGAAAGTGTTAGTGATGGTGAAAGAGATTCAAGAATTCAAATACTTATTCAGGAAGTAATGAAACAAGATAAAATAATATTATTTATAGATGAAATTCACACTCTAATGGGAGCAGGGGCAAAAACTGGTTCTTCATTAGATTTTGCTAATATTTTAAAACCTGCTTTAGCACGTGGTAATGTTAAATTAATAGGAGCTACTACAAGTGAAGAATATGAAAGATATATGCTTCGTGATAGAGCTTTTATAAGACGTTTTGAAAAAATAGATATTTCAGAACCTGATCAAGTAACTACTGTAAAAATAATGATGGGTACAATTCCTAAAATGGAAAGTCAAACAGGTGTAAAATTTGATTATACTCACTATATTATGGAAAGAATATGTGTATTTTTAGTAGAAATGACTTCCGAATATAAAAGATATTACGAAATATCATCTAGATATCCAGACATTTCTTTAGCGCTTTTACAAAAGGTATTTTCTTATGCAGTTTTTGATAATGAGAAAAAAATTAAAATGAAACATGTTTGGCAAGCAGTTAAAAATTGTAATTCAATATACCCAGATACCCTAAAAAAAGAAATTGAAAGATTTAAAATAGAATTTAATGATTTATTAAAAGAAGAAAATGTGAGTACAAATTAAAAATAAACTTAATCGTTTATTTTTTTTAAAACATATAGGATGTGAAATCATGGAAGAAGTATTAAAAGGACTTACAGATAAACAAGTTGATAATAATCAAAAATTATATGGTAAAAATATTAAAACATCTACCACTAAATATAATACAATATCAACTATTATTAATATTGTAGGATTAATAATTTTACCAGTAGTGATAATTATAATTATAAATCTTTTAAAAAAAGAATATTTAGTTGCAATAATTATACTAATTTCTTACCTAATATTAATTATTGTTAGATTAATCAATAATAAAATAAATAATAAATATATGTTAGAAAATAGTGAATTACTTAATTATAAATATACAGTTATTAGAAATGGAGAAGAAAAACTTATAAAGTCTAGTGAAATAACTATAGATGATCTTCTAATTGTTAAAGAAGGAGAAAGGGTACCAGTAGATGGTTTAATAGTAAAAGCTAAAAATTTATATGTAAAAGAATTTAATAACTTTGTTAAAAAAAATACATCATTATTAAATAAAAATGATATTTTAAAATCTAATTATTTATATGAAGGTAGCTTAATTTTAAAAGGTACAGCTACTATAAAAATTACTAATATAGGATTAAATACTTTTTTCTATTTAAATAAATTAGAATCTAAAAATAAGATGGATAAAATATCAAATGTTGTTGATATAATTTGTATAGTTATATATTTAATATCACTATTAGTAGTAATTTTTACTTTAGATGTATATAGTGGGTTTATTATTAACTCTTCAATTCTAATTTCCGTATTGTTACTAAATTTTAGTTATACTTTAAAAAGTTTTATGAATACATATTTTAATAAAGCTTTAAAATATAATATATATGTAAAAAATAAAAAAATTATTCGCAAAATTTCAAAAATTAATTATTTGTGTTTAAACAAAGAAAATTTTATTACTGAAGGTATTTTGAAAGTAAAAGAAATATATTCAAATAATATTCCTAAAGATGAATTATTATTAAATGCAATTCTCTCAAATCCAAGTTCAAAAAAAGGTGATATGTTTGATTCTATAAATAAATATTATAACAAGGAAGTAACTTTTAATAATTTAGTAAAACAATATCCCTATGATGAAAAAAATAATCTTTATGCATCAATTTATAAATTTGAAAATAAAAATCATTTATTTGTATCTGGAGATTTAGAAAGTATATTTGACATTTGTGAACTTGATGTAGAAGAAAAATATAGGTTACATAATTTTCAAAAAAGTTTATATAAAAAAGGACTTGTTGTAATAGGAATAGCTTCTAAGCAAATTAACTCTATAGAATTAGATATATTTAATTATAATATTCATTTTGACGGATTAATAGCACTATATGACTTTCCTAAACATGGTATTGAAAGTTTTATCAAAGAATACAACAATAAAAATATAGGAACATTAATATTTACTAATGATAATAAAATTATTTCAAAAGCTTTGGGAGAAAATTTAGGTATTGATACTGAAGAAATATTAGATGATAAAATAATAACTGAAAGCTCAGATGAAGAATTATTAAATAAACTTAAAAAAAATAGAATATTTTCTAAAATAAAGGATAAAAATAAAAAGAGAATAATTGATTTATTAGAAAAGAATTCTCTTTATACTATTACAACATTTAATTCTTTAAAAGATTTAATAAATTTTGAAAATTCTAGCATAAAAATTACTCTTAGTAAATTTAATAAAAGTGCTTTAATGGATTTTTCTGATATAATTTTATATGATAATTCGTTTAATACCTTTAGAAAAACTATGATTACACTATATAAATTTTTAGAAAAAACTAAGCGTTTGATTTTTATATTGAGCGTTTTAACTTTTATAAATCTTTTAACTATTGTCATTTTATCTTGTGTTAGAATTATTGGTATTTTACCAATAATTCTAATAATTGAAATTCTTATTTTAAATTTAAAATTTTTAATGTATAACAAAAAAAAATAATATTTACTTTTATTTATTATTAATATATAATGTAGATAGAGATAGTAGGAGGGATTATTTTGACAAAGGATGGAAGAAAAATATTTTTTTCAGCGTTACTAGCTGTTTTATTAGTTATGTCTAATATTTTAGCACTAAAAATTACTGTGGTTGCAAAACTACCTTTAGCTTGTAGTTTCTTTGTATATCCATTTACATTTTTATGTACAGTAGCTATTACAGAGTTATATGGACATAAATCTTCACTTAAAAGTGTATTAAGTGCAGTTTTGATTCAAATAATTGTATTGGTACTTATAACAATTACACTTAATTTACCTAATCAAATTGATACTATTGATAAATCTAATGCTTTAGCCGTTTTATTTGGAACTTCAAGTGCAGCTGGAATAGTTTTCCCAGCTTTAAGATCAATAATAGCATCGTTAATTGGATTTGTAGTTAGTCAAATTATATGTATTTATCTTTACAAATTTGCAAGAAAAAACACTTTTAAAGGAGTTGCGATTGCTTTAGCTGTTTTATTAGGAATAATTTTAGATGCAGTTATATTTGTATTAATTTCAAAAGTAGGAACTATACCTTCAAATGAATTAGTAATTCAATTAATTAATCAATTTGTAATAGGCGTAGTAGCAACTATAATTATAATACCAATTGGTTTATTAGTAAGTATGCACAAAAAAGAAAAATAAAAAAGGAAATTTATTTTTCTTTTTTTATTTTGAAAGCAAAAAAGCATCACCTATAATCTGCTACAAATTGTATGAAAACTAGTTAAAAATTTAATTTTTAACTAGTTTTCATAAGAGTCATACTGTCTTAATAATTCAGTAAAAATTTTAAGATGATGTTCTTCATCTATTATAATTCTTTTAATTATTTCTTTTATATTTGGATCATTTGTATATGAAATTAAATTATTATAATCTTTAATTGCAATAACTTCGGAATTAATATTACTAAGTAACATACTTCTATAATCAGTAGTAAAATCTATGAAATCAGCATTCCATGGATTAGCCCTATTTCCACAGCAATAGGTAACATAATATGGAGTTAATCCTAATTCTTTTATTAATTCTCCTAATATTTTTAAATGCCTCATTTCTACTTCCGCAATTTGTTCTAAAATCTTACTTAACTCAGAATAATTTTTCAAATAAAAACTTTGAAATGAATATTGAGTAATTGCACTAAGTTCACTAACTTTTCCCGCATAAACATTAAAAATTTTATAAGCAAAATTTGGATCTTTACTAGATATTTCTATTTTAGGATATGGAATATTTAAAGCTACTTTAAAATTTTCATTCATAATTACCACCCAATAATAAATTATGCATTCAAATAAAAATAATGATATTAGTTGCATATTTTTTCAAAATATGATTTAATTTTAATGTAAATATAAGGAGAGTGTGATATGTTTAAAGATATTTATAAAAGAGTAGGCATACAAGTCTTAATATACTTAATTATAATGTATCTAATTCCTTTTATATCAATAGAGTTTCTTAGTGAAAGTGCTAGAGATATAATAAATGCTTTATTTTTAGTAGTGTTTAATCTATTAATAATTATTACCATTTCAACTTATGATTCATATAAATATAGACTAAACTTTTTTATGTGCTTAATCCCTGGACTTTTATTTATTCCAGCTATCTTCTGGTTTTATTCAGTTGATTTATTTGTATATTCATTAATATATTCATTTAGTTATGGAATAGGTATGTTGCTTGGTTGGTCATATAAAACTTACGGTTATCAATTAAAGCCGGCTTATAAAAAGGAATTTAAAGAGGAAAAAGCTAGAATTAAGGAAGAGAAGAAAAAAAATACTAAAAAGAAAAAGAAATAATTTTGAAAATCGTTGAATAATCAATGATTTTTTTATTTAAAATCTTTATAAAATTTCTTCTTGAATTGATATATAAGCACTATAGGCTAAATATATTTCAATACTAACAGCTATAAGAGCTAAAACCGATACCGATAACTGCAAATAACTATTAGTTGTTTTCTCTTCAAGATTAGAAAAATTATTATAGGCAAAACAAAAAAACATAAAAACCACAATTCCCGCAATTATTCTATTAGTAAGTCCTTGTAGAATATATTCCTCATCGCTTATAGTCTCTTCATTTAAAACTTTTTTCTTCCTTACTGTAAGTAAATAAATAGCATGTAACAAGACTAATATAATTACAATAACACCAATAATGTATAAATTAATTTGTTCTATCTCATTCGTTTCTTCCATAAAATTCAATCCCTTTGTTAATAATATGAAATTAATTTACAAAATTTAAAAAAGAGTTGAATATATATAATTTATTCTGATATAATAGATTTGAAATTAAAGTTGAAAGGTGATAATAAAATGGAATACAAAGTTACAACAAAAAATGAAGATGAAACAATTGAGTTAGCCCAAAACTTTGAATCAGAAAAATTTCCAAACATGATTATTTGTCTTAGAGGCGATCTTGGAAGCGGTAAGACAGTTTTTACAAAAGGAATTGCCGATGCATTAGGAATAAATGAAACTATTACTTCTCCTACCTTTAATATTATTAAAGAATACAATGGAGAGTTACCACTATATCATATGGATGTTTACAGATTAAACGGTAAAGTAGACGGACTAGGATTAGACGAATACTACAAAAAAGGTGGTATAGTAGTTATAGAATGGGCTGATATGATAGAAGATTATTTACCAGAAGAAAGATTAGATATAAATATTAAAGTAGTAGATGAAGATGTAAGAATATTTAAAATTACTCCACACGGAGAAAAATACGAAGAAATATGTGAGGCTGTTTTATAATGATAAGCCTCTTTTTAGATACTTCTTCTACAACTTTACTTTTAGCTATTGTAAAGGATCAAAAATTAGTTGACACTTTAAAAATAGAATCATTACGAGAACACTCTATTTATGCAGTGGAAAAATTAAAAGAAATTCTTGAAAGAAATTCTCTATATGTTAAAGATATTTCAAAAATATACGTAGTAAATGGTCCAGGTTCATTTACAGGTATAAGAATAGGAGTAACAATTGCTAAAACAATTGCTTATGCCTTAAAAAAAGAAATAGTTACAGTATCAAGTTTAAAAATGCAAATATTAAATTATAATAACTATGATAATTATTTAGTTATAATGAAAGATAAAAAAGATTTATCATTTGTAGGTGTTTATGACAAAAATTATAATACTTTATTTGAAAAATTAATAAACCAAGAAGAACTTGAAAAGAAAATAGGAGAGTTAAAAGGAAATATAAAAACAATTGAAGTAACAGAGAATAATTTAAATCAAAATATAAATATTGAAAAAATAATTGAATATTATAATAAACAAGCTCTTATTAATCCACATGAAGTTAATCCAAACTATTTAAAAGAAGTGATTTAATGATTGTAAAATCAGATAATTATTTTAATCAAATAAAGGAAATTTCAGATAATAAAAAGGTTTTGTTAAGTAAAAGTCCTTTTACTAACACAATAGTTTATTTAGAATCTGATAAAGTATTGGGTTTTTTAATTTATGATGTTATATATGAGAAAGTAGAAATAATTTACATTTTTACCCATAAAAATTGTCGTAGAAAGCATATTGCTTATAATTTGTTAAGTTATTTAATTAACGAAGTTAAAGAAAAAGATAATATAACTTTAGAGGTCAATATAAAAAATAATAGTGCGATTAGTCTATATAGAAAATTTGGATTTAAAGAAGTGGCTAAAAGAAAAGGGTATTATAATGGAATAGATGGAATTTTAATGGAAAAAAAATTATGATAATACCATCTCAAATATTTTAATGAGATGTTTTTTTAATTTGTAAAATTATTAAAAGTGTAGTAAAATAGTTACGTATTACGGGTGATTTATATGAATGATAAATTTATTTTAGCAATAGAATCTAGTTGTGATGAAACAAGTATGAGTATTATTAAAAATGGAAATACCGAAATTGGAACAGTTACTTTATCGCAAATGGATATACATAAACAATATGGTGGGGTTGTCCCTGAAATAGCTTCAAGAAACCATATAGAGAATATTACAATAGTTTTAGAAGAATTATTGGATAAATCTAACATGAAATTAGAAGACATAGATGCAATTGGAGTAACTTATGGACCAGGACTATCTGGTGCGTTATTAGTGGGATTACAATGTGCTAAAACACTATCTTTTATATATAACAAACCTTTAATTCCAGTGCATCATATTGCTGGACATATATATGCTAATAGATTAGTTGGGAAATTTAAATTTCCATTAATTGCCCTTGTAGTAAGCGGAGGACATACAGAGTTAGTTCTTATGAAAGAAGACTATTCTTTTGAATATCTAGGTGGAACTTTAGATGATGCAATAGGTGAAGCCTATGATAAAGTAGCCCGTGTTATTGATCTTCCATACCCAGGGGGACCAAGAATTGATAAATTAGCTAAAATGGGAAATCATACTTATAAACTTCCGACACCAATGGACGATGACAGCTATAATTTTAGTTTTAGTGGAATAAAAAGTGCAGTTATTAATTTAGCGCATAACGAAAAACAAAGAGGAAATGAAATTAATAAAAAAGATTTAGCGTGTTCTTTTCAAGAAACAGTTGTAAATATTATTTGTAAGAAAACTATTAAAGCAGTTAAAGAATATAATATTAAACAATTAATAGTAGCTGGTGGGGTAGCAGCCAATAAAGGTTTAAGAGATAGTCTAAATAAACTTTGTAAGGAAAATAATATTGAACTATTAATTCCACCAATTGAATATTGTACAGATAATGCTGCTATGATAGGTTGCGCTGCTTACTATGCTTTAAAAAAAGGAATAACTGCTGATTTAACCCTAAATGCTGTTCCAGTATTAGAACTTAATTAACTTTATTTTAGTTTATATATTAATAAAAAGACTTGACCAAGACTTAAACTTATTGTATTCTTTAATAAGAAATATACTAATAAGTACCGTTAGAGTATTATTAAAAGTAAATAGTCGGTAAGTATTATAAATTATAAAATATATTATACGGGGAAGTGAAAATATGAATGAAAATGGTAATACATTTTTAAAATCAGATTTTAATAGTAATGATCCTTATGACATATTAGGTGTTACTCCAAATAATAGTTTTGCAGAAATTACTAGTAGACGTAATGAATTAGTAAAAATATATCATCCTGATTTAAATACTAGTAGTGAAAATTATAATATCATTCAAAAAATTAACGATGCTTATGAACAAATTAAAAAGAAGAAAGAAAATCATTTAGAACTTAATGAAAAAATGACTAGCAAAATAATTCCTGGAACTAATATACCAGTACCTAGGAAAAAAGAGGCTAATCAAAGTTTTGAAGAATATGAAAAATATTTAAAACAATATTATAGCTTTTTTGGTATTAATAATAAAGTAGAATATTATCCTAACACTAATATACCAAAACCTAGAGCTAAATATCCTCATGAGATTTTAGATAACGTAAGTAAAACTGATCCTTATTATGATGATATGTTAAAATATTATGCTCATAAATATTCTAATGTCCCATCACCTAAGGAGTTAGTTCCTTCAAATTCTAATGCATTATCAATTAATAATCCAAATAACAATTTACAACCTTATAATCCACCAAAAATGGTTGATCCAATTACTAAAATAGATGATGAAAAACATGAAGTTAAAGGAATTAGAAAAGCGGTAGACTTTTTAAAAAAACATAAAAAACAACTTTTAATAGCTGCAGGATTAGCTGCCTTTTGTATAGTAGCTCAAGCTTACTTAATTCCCGCTTTAATGAGTGCGAACTCAACTTTGTGGGCTAATACTTCAGTCCCAATAATAAAAGAGGCTCTTCATGGTTTTAATCTTGTTTTGGGCAAAGTAATTGGAGCTAGTTATGCACCATCTGGCTTATGGACAAGTATAAATGGAGCTTTAATAAATGCAGAAGCAGCTAAGGCTAGTGTTTTAGCCGCACTTACACTTAATGTTACAAGTGTAGGAGCGTTAGGATTTGCCGCAAAAAAATTAGTAGATAAAGTATTAAATAAATTTAAAACAAATAAAAATACATCTGAAGAAGTTCAAAATAACGAAAATAATAAAAATGAGGATACAAATGATAGACAACTTCAACTAGAAGATTTAAAAAATCAAAAACTATTATTAGAAGCAAATAATAATAGATTGATACCTATTGAAAATGTTGGAGGTATTCAAAGATGAATGTAGATACAATTATTGATTTAGATAATAATTTACACTATTTACTTTTAGATACTACAAATATTGAAAATAGAAAATTTTTCTATGCCGTAGGTATAAAAGCTGATATGTCTGATATTACAAACGAATATATATTTTTAGAAGAATTTAATGATAATGGAAAAATTACTGTACAAAAAGTACAAGATGAAAAAATTAAAGAGTTTTTAGTTACAGCATTTACTATGAATTATCTTGATTATGCAGAAAATAACAGTTAATATTAATAAAGCAGCGTAAGCTGTTTTATTTATATAAAAAGTATTTATAACAGTAATTAAAAATGTTATACTAATAATAGGGTGTATAGAGTATGAATGGAAATAAAAAAATCATTATTTCAATAATAATTGTAATTATCGTAGTTATACTAACATTAATAATATATAATTTCTTTAAAAATTATCAAAAAGATAAAAAAGAAACACAAGAAAAAATAAATACTATTATTGATAATTACGATCTATTTAAATCACAATCTAATGAAATAACTAAAGAAAGAGATAATATATATAGTGAAATATTTAGTAATAACTATTATGAAGAAATGGATAATAAAATAGAAAACTTTAACAATCTGTTAACTAACTATGAAAATAGTATCAAAAAAATAGATAATGATTCCAAAAATTTAAAGATAGAATGCAAAAATATTAGAATTATGAATAGTGAAATTAATCAAAAATGTGGTAGTTTTAATGATAATTACGAGGTAATAATTAATTTATTTGTAAACGATATAGAAATGTTTAATAAAAATATTGATGATTACAATGAATGGTTAAATAGTAATAAGATTGACAACAAAAATCCATTAAAACACTATGTTAGTAATAATTATAATGATTATATAGATTTTAATGGTGATGGTACATATAAAGGAAAACAAAATGAAGGACAATAATTTTAATACTGAAATATTAACAGGTCTTGTAGATACTGAACAAATAAAAAAAGCTAAAAAAAAGTTAGAAAAGAAAAAAATGTCTACTTTTAAAAAAGTAATTATAATAGTATCATCAATATTAATCTTTTTACTAAGTAGTGGTCTGTTCCTACTATATGGTCCTTGGGCATTTTTTAGAGAAACTTTAATAACTACTGCAATGACTACTTTAAATCATCAATATTTAGCAACTTGGTTTTATGATGATGAAACTATAAGAAAAGTTCTAGAAAAAAATAAAATTATTTCAACAAATGAAATAACAGATACAAGTGATATTTTAATAAAAAATTATGATAAAAATATATATCAAAACTACGCTAATAAATATGAGAAAGCAATTCTTAAAAGAACTAGTGAAGAAAATTTATATAAAGTAATTGAAATTAGAGAAGCTACTTATAAAGGATTTTTAGTAGCAGTTTACGATCCATCAAAAGTCACTATTGCTCATTCTAAATATCTTGGACAACAAGGAGAACTTATTACAGATATAGCAAAAAATAATGATGCTGTAGTGGCAATTAATGGAGGAGGTTTTTACGATCCAGATTGGAAAAGTCAAGGAGGAATTCCAGTTGGTTTAACTGTTAAAGATGGGGAAATAATATACAAATTTGAAAATAATGATAGAGGTAATCTAATTGGATTAACTGAGGATAACAAATTAATCCTTGGTAATATGGGAATTTCTGAAATTAAAAAAAATAAAATTAGAGATGCTATACAGTTTGGTCCATTTTTAATTATTAATGGACAAAAAAGTAAAATATACGGTAATGGTGGCTGGGGATATGGTCCTAGAACTGTTATTGGACAACGTAAAGATGGTATTATTTTAATGTTAGTAATAGATGGCAGAAGAGCTACTAGTATTGGAGCTAGTATAAAAGATGTTCAAGATATTATGTATAATTACGGAGCTTACAATGCAGCTAATTTAGATGGTGGATCTTCTACTACTTTAGTTGTTAATAATAAAGTAATGAATAATCCAGTAGCTGCTACTCCTTCTGGAATGAGAAGAATTCCAAATGCATTCATTGTAAAAAAATAATCACTTACTTAGAAGTGATTATTTTTTAATTAGACATTAATTCTTTCATATATGATTCATATTTTTTCTTAGTTTCATCATCATGAATTTCAAGGTTAGCATCTTTTCTTATTTCATATAATGCTTTATATTTTAATGTTACATCTTCATTTAATTTATTAGTTACTAATGTATCAATTATTTCATCTTTTACTTCTTTTAATTTTGGTTTTTCCTTTTGGTCAACTTTTAAAATAATGTGATACCCATATTCTGATTTAACTGGCTCTGTAGTATATTTACCATTTTCAAGTTTTACAACAGCTTCTTCAAATGCATCAACCATGCTACCCTTAGAGAAATATCCTAAATCTCCACCATTTTCTTTTGAACCTTCATCATCAGATAATTCTTTAGCTAAATCTTCAAATTTTTCTCCATTATTTAACCTACTAATAACATCTTTAGCTTTATTTAAAGCTTCTTCTTCAGCGGTTTGTTTTTCTTCATCAGTACTACTATCAGTAGTATCAGGTTTAATTAAAATATGACTAGCTTTAATATCTCCTCTTACATCGTTTTCATAATATTTGTTGATTTCATCATCGGTAATTTGTGCTTTTACATAATCGTTAACAGCTAAATTTCTTCTATAATCTAAAGCAATTGTAGCTCTTAAATCATTTTCTGTCATATTTGATTGACTTAAAGCTTGCCTAAAGCCTTCTTCGCCATATTGTTGAATGTAATTGTTAATTTGAGCATCAACATATTCTTTTAAAGCCTCATCTTCTTTATATTTTTTTTCAAGAATGATTTTATCTATAGTTTCAATTATTTCATCTCTAGCATATTTTTCTTTTAAATCATTATAAATGTCATTGGCGCTTACATTTTTACCATCAACCTGTAAAAATACTTCTTCACCATTTTTTAATTGTGGTACTTTTCCACAACCAGTAACAAATAGTAATCCAAATGATAATACTAATAATATTTTTTTATGCATTATTATAATTCTCCTTTCAACGTAAACAATATTATAATAACAAAATAAAATAAAAAAAACAATAAAAAGTGTTATTTCATAATAAAAATTATTAAAACGTTTGAAAAAATAAAATAATCAATAATATAAAATTTATTATTTTTAATCAATAAATATTCACACTTCTTATACTTTTTGTATAAAATACTGTGAATAAGAAAAAAGGAGGAATGAATTATGGGTCAATCATACGTTTCTTGCGCTGCAATCGTTTTAGTATTATTTATCTTATTAGTAATTATACTAGGGGCATTCATTTAATAAAGGGAGGTGCAGAAAATGTCTTGTGTACAAAATTCATGTGGAGGAACATGTGGTGGAAATAATAGTTTTGTAATTATTATTGTATTATATGTACTTTTAGCAATCATCCTTGGTTCAGCATTCTTTTGCTAATAAAGTTTAAAATAATGAGGAGTAAAATCCTCGTTTTTTTAAAATATTTATTTGACTTTCATATATTTAATTAATATAATTATAATGCAGTAAAAGGAAGATAAATATGACAGAAAATTTAGTAAATGTTTTTATAGACAGTTTTGGTGGATTAATAGATATACCATTTGGAAAAGAAATATTAATTGCAATTATTTCAATCATGCCTATTTTAGAATTAAGAGGAGGCCTTATTGCTGCGGCTTTGTTACATGCAAACCCAGTTACTAGTTTTATAGTTGCTTTAATTGCTAATATGTTGCCAATTCCTTTTATTTTATGGTTTATAACTCCACTATTTAAAAAACTTAAGCAATTTAGAGCCTTTGATAAATGGATTGAAAAATTAGAAAGAAGAGCTTTAAAAAAGAAAGATAAAATAGAAAAGGCAGAATTTTGGGGATTGTTATTATTTGTAGGAGTTCCATTACCAGGAACTGGAGCTTGGACTGGATGTTTAATAGCAGCAATTCTTGATATGAATAAAAAGAAATCACTTCTTGCTGCATGTTTAGGAGTCTTACTAGCGGGAATAATTATGATGGTAGTTTCTTACGGTATATTAGGCGGAATAATAAATTAAAAAGTTGAAGAATTAATTCTTCAACTTTTTAAATACTTCTTGTACTTCTAATTTATTATCTTCTCTATAATGATTAACCCAACCATCATTACTATATCTTGGAATCAAATGTAAATGATAATGTTTAATGTCTTGTCCTAATTCATTATTTTGAGCAAAAGTAATTCCTTTCGCACCTAATTTTTCTTTAACCAAATTATATAATTCTTTTTGAATTTCAAAAATATGACTCATAGTATCTAAATCTATATCTAAGATATTTTCATAATGGTTTTTAGGTACTATTAATATATGCCCATTAGTATTAGGATTAATATCTAAAAAAGCTTTCACAATTTCATCTTCATATACAGTATAACTAGGAATTTCTCCTTTTATAATTTTACAAAAAACACAATCCATATTATCATCTCCTAAAACTATTTTATAAAAAAAATAAAACGCATTCAAGCGTTTTTGTGTGAATACTATCCAAATATCATTATTAATATGTCCTATTAATTTATTTTTTATTCAAAATTCTAAAATATTTATATATTAAATCTGGATTATTAGTAATTATGTTAACATCATTAATTTTTCCATCAATTTTTTTAATTAACTTTTTTAATTTATTATAATAATCAACAGTCCAAACATTTATAATTTTATTTTGATATAATGCATTTACTAAAATAGAATTATCTAATTCTTCATTTTTTATAGAAATGAAATTAGTTTTAAAGCTTAATTTAGTATCTTTATTTATATCTGCAATTAGTATACCAAGATTAAGCTTTTTATCTAGTTTTTTTAGTTGTTTAATAACATTCATATTAAAACTTTGTATCATTATTTTTTTACCCTTATATTTATTAATTAAATCAATAAATTTTTCATAATCAAAATCGTTATTTATATCAGACTTAATTTCTATTAATAATATCTTATCATTTAATATTTCTAATACTTTATCTAAAGTGGTAATTTGAAATTTATGTTTTTTAATTTTTCTTAATCTTTTTCTAATTTTAAATCCATCTTTATTAATTAAGGATTTTAAATATAACATTTTATATTCAATTATGTTAGTATGAAACTTTAATTTTTTTAATTCTTTTAAAGTATAATAATTAACTAATCCATCTCCATTTGATACATTGTTTAAAATTGGGTCGTGAATTAATACAAATTGTCTATCTTTAGTCATTCTTATATCTATTTCTACACCATCTATATAATCAATAGATAAAGCTTCCTTAATTGATTCTAAACTATTTTCTGCATACATATAAGCAAAACCTCTATGAGCAAAAATTTTAGACATAATACCACTCCTAATTAAATTATACTATAATTATTATAATAATTGTTAAATTCTATAAAACGTGTTAAAATTTTATATAGAGGTGAAATTATGTTAAACATTAAAAATATTAATGTTAGTGTGGAGGATAAAGAGATTCTAAAAAATTTCAACCTTAATATTAATAAAGGAGAAATCCATGTAATTATGGGACCAAATGGGGTAGGTAAATCTACTTTATCAAGAGTTTTAATGGGTGATAACCACTATAAAGTAACTAGTGGTGAAATAATATTTTTAGATGAAGATTTACAAAAGTTAAGTGTTGATGAAAGAGCTAGAAAAGGAATTTTTGTAGCTTATCAACATCCAAGTGAAATTGAAGGAGTAAATAATGTAGATTTTTTAAAAGCAGCTTTAAGAGCTAAAAGCAATAAACCAATTAACTTGTATACCTTTGCGAATGAAATGGAAACTCTTAGTAAAAATTTACAATTAAAGGAGAATATGCTTTATAGAAGTATTAATTCTGGATTTTCTGGCGGTGAAAAAAAGAAAAATGAAATACTACAAATGAGATTACTAAAACCTAAACTAGTAATACTAGATGAGATAGATTCAGGTCTTGATGTAGATAGCTTAAAAATAGTAGCACAAAACACTTTAGAATATCTAAAAGAAACTAAAGATACTAGTGTTATAATAATAACTCATTATCCTAGAATATTAGAATACATTAAACCAGATTTTGTACACATTGTAAAAGAAGGACATATAGTAAAAACTGGAGATTATTCATTAGCGCTTGCGGTAGAAAAAAATGGTTTTGAAAATTACTAGTATAAATGATATAAAGGGAATATGATATTATGAATATAATAAATATAGAAAATAGCATTTTAGAAAAACAACTTGACAGTACTATTTTCCTAAAGCAAGCTAAAAAAAATATTATAATTAATATTATTAATAATACAAGTCTTTGCATAAATCTTTTAAGTAAGGAAGATATAAACTTAGAAATAAATTTAAATGATAATGTAGAAGCAAAAATATTTTTAATGAGCAAATTAGAAAACAATAATTTAAATAGTTTTATAGTTCTTAAAAATAATAGTAATCTTTTGTTTAACCATTTTAGTATTAATGATAATATTAATGATACTAAGGAAATAAATATGAATGGACTAAGTTCAAAAATAGAATATTATTATTCTTGTAAAGGCAATACTAAACAAAAGTTAAATGTATATCATAATTCTAGTAAAACTGATAGTTTAGTAAGTTCAAATGGAATTTCTAATAATGAACATATAATATTTGAAATTACTGAAAAGGTTCCAAAAAAAGTTATTGGGTGTAATTTAAATCAAAAAAGTAGAATAATAAATTTGAAAGATAATATTTCTACAATTAAACCAATATTGTTAATTGATGAACAAGATGTAACTGCATCACATTCTTCAGTAATAAGTCCTATTAATGATAAAGAATTATTTTATTTAATGAGTAGAGGAATTTCAAAAGAAGAATCAATTAATTTACTTACAACTGGTTTTTTAGTTAATAATTTAAAATTAACTAAAGAAGAAAAACATTTATTGTTTGAAAAATATATTTTTAGGAGGTGAGAAAGATGGATATTAGAGAAGAATTTCCAATGTTGGTCAATAATAAAGATTTGATTTATTTTGATAATGGTGCAACAACATTTAAACCTAAATTAGTTATTGACAGCATTAAAGATTACTATGAAAATTATACCTCTAATGCCCATAGAGGGGATTATAATATTAGTTTAAAAACTGATATGAAATATGAAGGGACTAGAAAAAAAGTAAAAGATTTTATTAATGCTTCTAAACCAGAAGAAATTATTTTTACAAGTGGTACTACTGAAGGATTAAATATGCTTATACAAGGTTTTTTCAAAAACTATTTAAATAAAGATGACGAAATTTTACTTACTAAAAGTGAACATGCTTCAAATTTACTTCCTTGGTTTAGATTATGTGAAGAAATAGGTTGTAAGATAGTTTATATAGATTTAGACAAAGACTTAAAGGTAACTTTAGATAATGTTAAAAAGAAAGTAAATTCTAAAACTAAAGTTATTTCTCTTGCGCATATTACTAATGTAGTAGGAGATATAAGACCAATTAAAGAAATAGCTAGTTATGCTCATGAAAATAATATATTAGTAGTAGTAGATGCAGCTCAATCAGTCCCACATATAAAAGTAGATGTACAGGATTTAGATTGCGACTTTCTAGTTTTTTCAGGACACAAAATGTGTGGTCCAACTGGAGTAGGAGTTTTATATGGTAAATATGAACTTTTAGATAAACTTAAACCTTATAATCTTGGTGGAGGTATGAATGCTTCTTTTTCACCAGAAGGAAATATAGAATTAAAAAGTTTACCACAAAGACTAGAAGCAGGTACTCCTAATATAGAAGGAGTAATTGGTTTAGGTGCGGCAATAGATTATTTAAGTTTACTAGATATGGATAAAGTACATGAATATGAAGTAAAATTAAAAGAATATTTGGTAAAAAGATTAAAAGAAAATGACAAAATAATAATTTATAATGAAAACAGTGAGAGTGGAATTTTAGCATTTAATGTTAAAGATGTATTCAGTCAAGATACCGCAATTTATTTAAATGACTATAATATATGTGTAAGAGCAGGAAGCCATTGCGCTAAAATTTTAAAAGAAGAATTAGATATTAAAAATACTTGTAGAATCAGCTTATATTTTTATAATACCAAAGAAGAAATTGATAAATTAGTTAGTGTTTTAAAAAATACTGATATGCTTTATAATCAAATATTACTTTAATATGGATGCCAATTTAAAAAGAAGTTTATTAATAGATAATTTTCAAAATCCTCAAAATAAAGGATTAATAGATGATGAAAGCTATATCAAAATTAACACTAATAATGAAAGTTGTATTGATGAATTAGATTTTATGATAAAAATAGAAGATGATATTATAAAAGATATAAGATTTGATGGAGAAGCTTGTGCAATTTCTACTTCAACTGCTTCTGTTATGATTAAAACCTTAATTGGTAAAACAGTAAAAGAAGCTTTAACTATAATTAGTAACTATGAAAATATGATAGATGAAAAAGCTTATGATAAAGATATACTTGGTGAAGCTATAATATATGATGAAATTTATAAACAACCAAACAGAAAAAAATGTGCTTTATTACCTTGGAATGGAATAAAAGAGATTTTGGAAAAATATATTTAAATAGTTAAGGAATGAATTTATGGAATTGAAAGAAATCTTAGAATATTTATCAATTTTAGAACAAGGAATAACTAATAAAGAAATAATTTTTAAAGAAAGAAAAATAGTTTATGGTAATATTGTTTATTTAGATTCTAATAAACTAAATTCAGTAGTAAAAGATTTTACTTTTGGATATCTTTTACCAGATAATCAAGTTTTTGATTTTATTTCCAAAAATGTATACGATCAAGTTTTTAGAAATAACATTGATAAAAAAAAGGGTGACTATTTTTACGTTATATGTTCTAACTTTAAAAATTCAAGGTTAGAGTTAGATTATAATACTCAAGAAGTAGTAATAAATTCATTAATTAAAGAACATAAATGTAAATTTTTAAATGCCCTTGAAAAAAGTAAAAAAGCTTGGATATGCGATGAAAATCCAGAATATAATCATAGTGAATATATTAAAAAAAATACTTACTATTAGTTGACAAATATCAGTATAAATCATATTATTATGTTATAGAAAGAGGAGAGTTTATGATAGAAAAAAATTTTGACACAAAAAGTTTTGCGCTTTCTAATTTTGTAGTTGGTAATATAGTTAAAACAAGAGAAGGATTAAAACCTAAACATAAAGGAACAACGATTGGATATTTACTTCCTCAAAAAGGTTTAAACATTGTATTTGTATATGATTTTTTTGGAGATAAAATTTATGAATTAAATACTGATGTTATTGAAGAAAACAAACTTGCCTTTGATGTAGTAAATAGACCTTGGATAGACTCAAAAGAAAAAGTAACTGGTAAAGATTTACAAGGAATTTTAGATACAATGCAAAAATATAAAGAAGATTATTTAGAATCTATAGAAAATAAAAAAGTAAACCAATGTAATAATAAATGTAAACGCGAAAAAACTAAAAGAAAAGTTAAGATGGAAGAACAATATGCTTATATGAGTTAAAACAATCAAAATTAAAATGATTGTTTTTTCTCTATAATTAGACTTTTTTTTATGCTCCTTTTTTAGTATAATCTAGTTAGATGGTGATGAAATGAACAAAATGAAATATAAAAAATTAAATACTGATTTAATTAAATATATATCTAAAATTAAAAATGAACCAGATTGGATAAGAGATTTTAGATTAAAATCTCTTGAAGCTTTCTATGAAATTGATATGCCAGATTTTGGTCCAAATCTAAATTTAGATTTTGATAAAATTAACTATTATAAAAGAGCTAGTAATAATATTTATGATAATTGGAATGAAGTAAATGAAAATATTGAGAAAACTTTTGATAATATCGGAGTAATAAAAGCTGAAAAAGAATATTTAGGAGGTATATCTGCTCAGTATGAAAGTGAAGTAATATACCATAATATGTTAGATTATATTAAAGAAAAAGAAGTAATTTTTTTAGATACTGATAGTGCCATTAAAAAATATCCGGAACTTTTTAAAAAATATTTTAATAAACTGGTAAACTACAAAGAAAATAAATTTACTGCTTTAAATGGTGCAGTATTTAGTGGGGGAACATTTATATATATACCTAAAAATACAAAGCTTGATAGACCTTTGCAAAGCTATTTTAGGATAAATTCAGAGAATATGGGACAATTTGAAAGGACTATAATTGTAGTAGATGATAATAGTGAACTTCATTATATAGAAGGATGTACTGCTCCAGTTTATAGTAGTGATGCCCTTCATGCTGCTGTTGTAGAAATATATGTTGGAAAGAACGCTAAATGTAGATATACTACAATTCAAAACTGGAGTGATGACGTATATAATTTAGTCACTAAAAGGGCTATAGTAGATGATGGCGGAATGATGGAGTGGATAGATGGTAATGTAGGTAGTAAAGTTACCATGAAATACCCGGGCTGTATTTTAAAAGGTGATAATTCTATTGGAAGATGTGTTACAATAGGATTAGCTAAAGAAAATCAAATACAAGATACTGGTGCACGTATGATACATATTGGTAAAAATTCTAAAAGTGAAATTATTTCTAAGTCTATCTCTAACAATGGTGGAGAAGCTAATTATAGAGGTACAGTTGAAATAAGAAAAAATTCCATTAACTCTAAAAGTAATGTAAAATGTGATTCATTAATTATGGACAAGTTATCAAAAAGTGATACTATTCCTAGGAATACTAATATGAATAATAGCAGCATAATTGAACACGAAGCTAGCGTTTCAAAAATAGATGAAGATAAATTACTTTACTTAATGAGTAGAGGCTTAACTGAAGAAGCAGCAACTGAACTTTTACTTATGGGCTTTATTGGAGATTTTAGAAATGAATTACCATTAGAATATGCCATAGAATTAAATAGATTGTTAAAAGAAAACATTAAAATGATTGGAGGAAAATAATGAAAAAAGTTTTAGGACTAATAATTATTATATTATTTATCGCACTTGGGGGATTTTTAATTTATAGTAAATTTTTTAGCGAAACAGAAGAAGAAAAACAACAAAGACTACTCTTTACTTCACTTAATAAAGAAGAAGTAGAATTAACCAAGTATATAGTTTATGGTACTCATTTAAATATTAACGGTAGTTTAGACAAAAAGTTATATGAAGATAATATTTTAGAAGCTAAACTAGTATTTAGAGATTTAAAAGGTAAAGATCAAGAATTTGAAATTGAATATGAATTAGGTAATGATGACAAATTTCATTTTAAAACTTCAGATAATATTAATGAAGGAATTAATTTAGAAACTTTAAAAAAAGGAAATTATTATATTTTGATAAAAATTAAACAAAAAAATTTAAGTGAAGATAAAGACGCTAAAGATAAGATAGAATATTATAGTATTAAAAACGGAACTGAATATAAAGATGTTGAATACTATACAATTACTAAAAATGATAAAAATAATAAAATAGATATTTCATTTGATAAATATAAAGAAAATGATTTAAATAAAAATTATATGAATATAGTTGTAAAAGAAGAAAAACTTCCTAATAATATATATGATGTAGTAATTGATCCAGGTCATGGTGGTAAAGATGGAGGAGCTGTAACTAAAATAAATGGAACGGATTATATAGAAAAAGATATTACTTTAGATGTAGGAAAAAAATTGAAAAAATCATTGGAAAGTCTAGGTCTTAAAGTAAAATTAACTAGAGATGGTTCAAATGAAGAAGATTTAGGAATTTATGATATGTATGGTAAAGGTGGTAGAGCAGTAATTCCAAATGAAGTAAAAGCTAAATATTTAATATCTATTCATTTAAATAGCGCAGAATATAAAATGAAAAATGGCGGAATAGAAATTTATTGTCCATCAAATGCCAAATTAGAGTTTGCTTCACTTTTAGCAGATAATATAGTAAAAAGTGCTAATACTACTTATTCACCAAATGTAACATACAAAGTTACAAATGGTGTGTATGTAAGAAATTTCTCTTATTCTGAAATTGAATCTTCTAAGGCTTCAGCAGAAGAAGCAGGGTTAGAACCATATAATATAACAACTGATACTCCGTATTTATTTATTATAAGAGAACCAGGAGGAATAGCTACTAATGCTTACGTAGACGGAAGAAACAAAGATTATGGTGCTAACACTTATTATAATTCAAATATGGGTGTAGAAAGTTACCTTGTTGAATTAGGATTTATGAATTCTGATAATGATTTAATGAACATTATCAATAATCAAGATAAGTATGTTGAAGGTATTAAAAAAAGTTTTGAAGAGTTTCTAAATTTATAAATTAGTACTTTAAAAAGTATAAATTATTTATAATTATTAATCAAATAACAAAAATGTTTTTTAGATTGGAGTCTAGAAAACATTTTTCTTTTGTTTGTATTTTTTAAAATTCTAACTTAATATTTTGTTTGTAAGGAGGAATTAATATTATAAATAATGTAATAATAATTGGAAGATTAGTTAAAACTCCAGAATTAAGAGAAACAGGAAATAATATTAAAGTTACTAATTTAATTATTGCAGTTAATAGATCTTTTAAAAATCATAATGGTGAATATGAAACTGACTTTATTGAATGTACTTTATGGTCTGGAGTTGCGGAAACAGCAGTAACTTTTTTGTCTAAGGGAGATTTAGTAGCAGTAAAAGGAAGATTACAAACCAAAACAATTGAACAAGATAATTTACCTAAATTTAATACTATTCAATTAGTTGTTGAAAAGCTTTCATTTTTAACTCCTAAATCTAAAAAAGAAGAGACTAGTAGTTAATCTTTAGCTTCTAATCTCTTTTTATATTCTTCAAAAAATATTTCATCTGGCTTTAAATTAAAAATTTGCGCTATCCGATAAGCCATGTCGTAGGATAGTCTTCTTTGTTCATTTTCTATTTGCCAATAAAATGTTTTACTTATATTAAGTTTATTGGCCATTTGTTGATAAGAAAAGTTACATGCTTTTCTCAATTCAAAAAGTTTACTCAAAATTAACCACCACCATTATAATTATAAAGCATTTATTTTAGTTTTACAACAGAAAAGTTACTTTTTAGTTAATTTAAAACATTAGTTATTTATAGGAATATATAATTGCATTAACTAATGGATAACTAGGAGGTGATTTAGTGTTTGATGGTGAAAGATTGAGAAAGCTTAGAATAGAAAGAGGACTTACTCAACAACAACTTGGAGACTTAGTAAATGTAACCAAAGTTTCAATTTGTTGTTATGAAAAGAATAATAGGACTCCTAATATTGAAACTTTAATAGATTTAGCACAAATCTTAAATACTACACCAAACTACTTACTTAATAGTGAAGCAAGTATGAAATTTAGAGAAGACGAAGACGAATACAACGTAGCAGTTTCAAAAGAAGATATTGAAATTATTTTAGAGCTTAGAAAACATTATGAACTATATTCAAAATTAAAAGAAAATCCAAAAAGAATAATTGATAAATTAGATAAAACGTTTAATTAAAAAGAGGTATATCATTTGATACCTCTTTAATTAATTAATTTTGCATGAACTACTAATCTTCTAGTTCCATTACTTTGACATGTAGATAATGTTAAAATTTTATCACTAGCTGTCAAATTTATTCCAAAATCTTTAATACTTCTATTTTTAATTTTAGTTAAAAAGTTCATATAGTCTTCATCATTAGCAAAATATGTATATATATAATCATTAGTAACATCTATAACATATGTAGAAAATATTTGCCATGTCATTTTTTTACTTGTTGTGTTAAAAGTAATTTTTAAATTAGATTTATTATTATACCAACTGCTATTTAAAACATTTCTAAGACTACCAAACATCATACCATTTTTTAAATTATGTCCATATATAATAGTGTTTCTATTATTCGCATCTTTTTTATTTCTAAAGTCCATAAAAACCCACCCATTTATGGTTTTATTTTTATAAAATCCGCGATGTAAATAATAATCATTATCTTCTGCTTGTACTACTGGATAATTAATATTAGTATTGTTTACTTTTAACCATCCAACAGTATCACTATTGATTTTAGTTAGTTTAGAATAATCCTCTGTTAATTTATTTTTAGTACTATCTGAACTAGCATTATTTTGAGAATCCTCTTGTTCTGGTTCTTCATGATTAACATTTTCGCTTGATTCTTCAGTTTCAATTTCACTAATATCAGTTTGATCAATTTCTACTTGCGCAATATTATTTATACTTTCAGTAGTTTTTTTAGTTATATAGTTATTATATTCCATTATTCCAAAACTACATAACATCAATACATTAACAATTATACAACAAGTTGTAACTATATTCATAGATACTTGTTTTAAAGAATTTTTCCTTCTATATTCTAGTGAATACTTAATTTTAAAAGTAATATTCATTTGTTCTTTATACATTTTATTGATTGTTTTAAAAAAAGGTAGAGAATCTTTGATAGTTTCAGCATTATTAGAGTCTGCTCTAATATTAATTAAAATATTAGCTATGTTATTATCGTTTAAACATTTTAATACTTGGTTTAATAGTTCTAAATTAAAGTTATATATATCTACAACTTTAAGATGGTTATTATTTTTTAAAAATAAATTGAAATCATTAATATCTGTTTCATCTAATTCTTTATCAAACATTATTGAATCTTTATAAAACATTTTAGAATATGAAAATAATTTATTTTTACTAATAAAGTTACCCGTAGAAATATACTGTATTCTAGAATTAACAACTATTTCTTTTTTATCTAATTTGTCTAACATATATAATGGAATACTGTGACAATCTATATATTTTATATATTTGCACTTCATGATCATCTCAAATATTTCAAAAGTTAATTCTTTATTTTCAATAATGTAAAGTTTATTTATAGATTTTAATGGTGAAATAACTTTAATCACAGTAGGTAATAAATCGTAATCTTTTACGTAAATACTATTTATATTATTTGTTATAGCTAATCCATTAATAAAATTAGCTACTATTTGTAAATTATCCTTGATATATTTCTCATTAAAAATCATCTTGTTTTTTAAATTGACAGTATTTTCCTCTTCTTCAGTTTCATTTAAAGTCACAATTTTAATAGGATTATCAATTTTGTATGAAAAGGTTATTTTTTGATCGTCTAGAAAAATTATTACGTCTTTAATATTAATCACCTCCATACTATATTCTAAAATAATATTATCACATTTGTAATATTTAAACAATGTAATCTTTCATTTATTAAATAAATTATTTGATATTGACTAAAGATTTTAAATATTATATAATTTACTTATAATAAGGAGTATAAATAATAGAGAGGTTTGAAGTTATGAATAAAAAAATAAAATTAATCACAAGTTTAATTGTTGCTTTAATGTTTTTAATTATTCCAAGGGAAGCAAATGCGGCAGAATGTGAAGAAAATTATCATTATTTATTTAGCCAACCATTTTCTGCACTTGGAGTAGTTAATGATTCATCTACTGCAACATTTTATTATCCAGGTAGTAGCAGTATTATAGATATGACATCTGTTGCAGAAGGAATTAATGATAGTTTAAATAGTACAGAATTAACTAATTATATTGATTATACTTTTGAAGTGTCAAAACATTTAGCTAACTATGCATCATCACATAGTGGTAACTTACCAAGTTCAGCAAAAGATTTTTGTGTTTTAGGAGATGACAATGAGTATTATTGTCAGCATATAGTTGATAGGCCAAATCAATGGGATGAACTTTATCAAGTAATTTATTATAGTTATTATTATAATATGGATAGTAGTAAAATTTCTGAACTTAAAAGTAAGCTTCGTAGTGCTATAACAAATGATTATTTGACAGAAGTAACTCGTGTAGGAAACATTGACGATAATCCTAGTTTTAATGTTTCAACTAATGAATTAAATATTCAATTAAGTAAGACTTATAATTTGAGTGATCATAATAAATTGAATGAAATTGCCTTTAATCTATATGATTATAAAGAAGAAATTAATAGTCTTGCTGGAGAAGATATTTTTCCAGAACTTGATAGTGATGTAGGAAATAGCTGTGTTACATATGTAGTAGACGGTGGAGCTAATGCAGGTAAAACTGCAAATACTTGTTATGGGGTTATCGCAATAGATTATGTTGTTAAATATACGAATGAGAATTGTGGAACTTACACAATAAGATATGATGCAAATGGAGGAGAAAATGCTCCAGCATCACAAACAAAAAATGAAGGAGAAACAATTAGATTAAGTACACAAAAACCAACAAGAGATGGGTATACTTTCCTAGGGTGGTCAACAAATAAAAATGCAACTAGTAAAGATAGTACTTATGATCCAGGAAGTAGTTATAGTAAAGATGCAAATTTAACGTTATATGCAGTATGGCAAAATAACAGTGCAGTAGATGGAAAACCAAGTGATAATGATCAAAACTCTCCACAAACGGGAGTAGGAATTGGATTAGGAATAATCGCACTATCACTTATAGGTGGAACTGCTGGTATTATTTATGTTAACAAAAGTAATAAATTTAGAAATATTTAAAATAGGAAAATAACTTCCTATTTTTTATTTTGACGACTTTGATAAATAATTTATTGAATTTATTGACATGATGTGAGAAAAATGCTAATCTTAATATAGATAATAGTGGAGGGATAGTATGAAACATAAAATAAAAAGTATATTAGCTATAATTCCTATGGCAGCATTAATACTTCCAATTAATGTAAATGCGGCTAGTTGTAAGACAGTTAAATATCATTATTTGTTTACTGAATCTACCAATAAAGTAGAGACTGTAACAAATAAGGAAAGTGGTGTTCCTGGTTCTGCAGCAACTGAATGGGGTACAAAAAATGGTTTAAGTAGTAATCAAAGACGTGTTCTTTTTGAATCTCCAAAATATGAAATTAAGTCAGGACAATTTAAACAAATTAGTGCTGATGATTATGTGCAAGGATATATGGCAGCTGTTAAATTACTAGCTAGGGATCTTAATAAAAGTATTGTTGATTTAGATGGTAATCTTTCTGCGGTTTCAAGATGCGTACAAATTGATTCAGACTATTATTGTATTAATGATGGAAATTTCAGTAGTTCAGAAAATGATAATTCATTTGATGATTTAACTAAAGTGTTATACCAAATGTACTATTATTCAGAAAATGGTAGTGATTCTTGTAAAAGAGAAATGAATAGGCTTCTTTCTGATGACTTTTTTAATGAGTTAAATTCTGCCATAATTAATAGTGAAACAAACTTTAGTATTTCTCTTGGTGAAAATAACGGTCAAATTTATTCACCATACCAAAACACTAGTAACAATAAAATTGGTTTTTATGTAAACAAAAGTTGGAGTTTAAATCAAACTAATTTTAATAAGTTAAATAATGAAGTAGATTCTGAAAAACATTTAACAGAAAAAGGAATTAATTTATTTAAATATAACTACAATATGAGTAGATCATGTAATAATGGTGAGGCTGTTTTTGGATATTCTGCTGATGAAATAGATGCTAATGATGATCCAGACGATCCATATGACAATGAAGAAGAAGGAACATATCTTTATTATGCAAAGCCTGGAACATATAATTGTAATGGCGATACTTGTAGCAAATTTGTTGGATACATGGTTGCTGATTATCAAATTGAATATAACGAATGCGATGCTTACACAATAAGATATGATGCAAATGGAGGGGAAAATGCTCCAGCATCGCAAACAAAAAATGAAGGAGAAACAATTAGATTAAGTACACAAAAACCAACAAGGGATGGGTATACATTCCTAGGGTGGTCAACAAATAAAAATGCAACTAGTAAAGATAGTACTTATGATCCAGGAAGTAGTTATAGTAAAGATGCAAATTTAACGTTATATGCAGTATGGCAAAATAACAGTGCAGTAGATGGAAAACCAAGTGATAATGATCAAAACTCTCCACAAACGGGAGTAGGAATTGGATTAGGAATAATCGCACTATCACTTATAGGTGGAACTGCTGGCATTATTTATGTTAACAAAAGTAGTAAGTTTAATAATATTTAAGTAGGAAAAGATAATTTCCTACTTTTTTTGTAAAATAAATTATGATACTATTATAATAGTAGGTGGTTTAAGTGAATATAATAGATATAATTAATAAAAAAAGAAATTCTCAAATTTTAACTAGTGAAGAAATACAATTTGTTATTGATAGTTATCTTAATAACTCAATCAAAGATTACCAAATGAGTTCTTTATTAATGGCTATATGTATAAACGGAATGACCGAAGAAGAGACAATTAATCTTACGACTTCTATGTTAAATAGTGGAAAAATTATTGATTTAAGAGAAATAGAAGGTATTAAAGTAGATAAACATTCTACTGGTGGGGTGGGCGATAAAACCACTTTAATAGTTATTCCTTTAGTAGCTTCTTGTGGAGTAAAAGTAGTCAAAATGAGTGGTAGAGGATTAGGTTTTACAGGTGGTACTATTGATAAATTAGAAGCCATTCCTGGATTTAAAACTAAATTATCAATTAGGGAAATTATAGATCAAGTTAATGAAATTGGAATTTGCAATGCCTATGGAAATAATAATTTAGTTCCAGCAGATAAAAAAATATATGCTCTTAGAGATACCACCGGAACAGTTGATTCTATACCACTTATTGCTTCCTCAATTATGAGTAAAAAGTTAGCTAGTGGTGTAGATAAAATAGTCATAGATTTAAAAGTAGGTAATGGAGCTTTTATGAAAAATCTAGAAGATGCTAAAAAACTTGCTAGATTAATGATAAAAATCGGAAAAAATCATAATAAAGAAGTAGTTTGTATCCTTTCAAATATGAACCAACCATTAGGAAATATGATTGGTAATTCTTTAGAAGTATTAGAAGCTATGGAAACCCTTGAAGGAAAAGGTCCAACTGATATTACTAATCTATCATTAATAATTGCTGCTTATATGGTATCTTTAGGACTAAATATTTCAGTTAATGACGCATTAGAAATGGTTAAACAAAAATTAATTGATAAAAGTGCTTATAATAAATTTTTAGAATTTGTAAATTATCAAAATGGAAATATTAATAAATTAATTGTAAAAAGTAAAAAATTAGAAATTAAATCAACTAAGTCCGGATTCATTAGCAAGATTGATACAGAAAAATTAGGTTATGTTGTTATGGAATTAGGTGCTGGAAGATCAAATATATATGATGATATTGATTATTCAGTGGGTATAAAATTACATAAAAAAATTGGTGATACAGTAAATGTTCAAGAAAAATTAATAACCGTTTACTATAACAAAGAAGTAGAGAATATTCATGAAAGAATAATGAATTGTTTTAAAATTGTAGATGATGTAGTAGAAATTCCTAATTTAATCTATGGAGTTATTGAATGATTTGTATTTTACAAATCTTCTTTTTTTTTGTATAATGTTATCAGTGATAACTAAAAAAGAAAGGAGAAACAATGAGTAAAATTAAAATATTTAGCCTAGGTGGTTTAAATGAAAATGGTAAAAATATGTATGTGGTTAAAGTTGACCAAGATATTTTTGTTTTTGATGCGGGTTTAAAATATGCGGATGATAAATTATTTGGAATTGATTATATACTTCCAAATTATGATTACATTAAAGAAAATATTAAAGATGTTAAGGGGATCTTTTTAACTCATGGACATAATGAAAATATGGGAGGAATTCCAGATATTGTAAAGGAAATTCCAAATATTAAGATTTATGGGACAAAATTTACTTTAGAAGTTTTAAAAAGAGAATTAGAAAATTGTGATATTAAATTTAATAATCTAATTGAAATTAAAGCTCATAAAAAAATTAATTTTGGACAAAACAGTATTTTTCCTATAAGTGTAACTCACTCTATACCAGATGCAGTAGGGTACGTATTAAATACTAAAGATGGAGCAATTGTCTATACTGGAGATTTTGTATTTGATTCTACAATGATGGGAGCTTATAAAACAGACATTGGTAAACTAGCCTATATAGGAAAACAAGGAGTACTATGTTTACTTTCTGAATCTATGTACGCTGAGAAAAAAGGACATACTTCACCACATCATAGAACAGCATCCAAAGTACGTGAAATTTTATCTAAAAACGAAAATAGAATAATTTTTAATGTCTTTGCAGCTCATATTTATAATATACAGGAACTTTTTAATGAAGTAGCTAAAACAGAAAGAAAAATAGTTATCATGGGCAAAACATTACAAGGAATTATAAATAATGCATTAGAGTTGGGATATTTAAAATTTGACAAAAAGAAAATAGGCGATTTATCAAATGTAAATGATAAAGATTCTATAATATTAGTTTCAAATGATAGAGAAAAAACTTTCTCAAATATAAATAGAATGATAAATGGTTATGATAAATATATTAAAGTTAAAGAAACTGATACTTTTGTTTTTGCAGAACCAATAAGTGATTCTGTGGAAAGAAGTGCAGTTAAAATAGCAGATAGTCTTGCTAAAATAGGAGCAAATGTTATAATGTTTAATAAAAAAGAACAATTGTTATATCATGCTTCTAGTGAAGATTTAATGTTAATGATTAATTTATTTAATCCTAAATATTATTTTCCAGTTAAGGGAGAATATCGTTTTCAAGTAGCGAACGCTAATATTGCTTTAGAATTAGGAATTCCAAAAGAAAATATTCTATTGAAAGAAAACGGTGATGTAGTAGAGTTTGAAAATGGTAAATTAGTAGATAATTTTGAAAAAGTAAAAACTGATGAAATTTTAATTGATGGTAATGTAGTATCAGATGTTGGAGAAGCAGTTTTAAAAGATAGAGAAGTTTTAAGCGAAAATGGAATAGTTATAATTAGTACTATTTTAGATAAAAAAACTAAAAAAATAATCTCTGGTCCAGAAATTATCACTAGAGGATTTGTTTATATAAAAGATAGTGCGGAACTATTAAATGAAATTAAAAAATTATGCGTTACAGTAATAAATAATAATATTACGGATAATAAACATGTGGAATATAATAAACTTAAAACTGCTATGAGAGAAAATCTAGGAAAATATCTATACAAAGAAACCGAATGTAAGCCAATGATTATTACAGTATTTCAAGAAATATAATAAAGTATTAGGAGTAGAGTATGAAAAAAATATTAATAATGTATGCCACTTACGGCACTGGTCACAAAAAAATTGCTGAGTATATTGAAAAATATTTTCAAAGTCATGGTGATTATCAAATTGAACTTATTGATATTTTAAAATTTTCTACTCCTGTTTTAGGTTCTCTAACTGAAAAGACTTTTGAAAAGATTAACTTTAGTATTCCTTATCTATGGGATGTTATTTATAATACCTTTAATAGAAAAATAAAATTATTCCCTAAGAATACAATGGTTATATCTACTTTTAAATTTAAAGGTTTAAAAAAGAAAATTTTAGAATTTAATCCAGATTTAGTAATATCTACTCATTATTTTTGTAGTACTATTATTTCTCATTACAAAAGAAAACATGGATTAAATTCTAAACTGATAACTGTTGTAACTGATTATGAAGCTCATGAATTTTGGTTAGAAAATGAAAAATATGAAAGTTATTTAGTTATTGGTAATTCAATTGAAAAAAAGGAATTAGCTAAAAGAGGTATATCTAAAAATAAAATAAAAGATATTGGAATTCCTTTATCAGATGAATTTAATCCAAATATGTATAATAGAAATAAAACTATTAAAACCTATAAATTAGATGAAGAGAAAAAAACATTAGTTTTCTTTTGCAGTAGAGGAAAAATTACTTCTAAATACGCTAAAGAGATTTTAAAAAGTAATTTAGAATGTAATGTCCTTGTTATTACTGGAAACAATGTTAAATTAAGAGAAGAATTAAAAGAAATTAAAAAAACTTACGATAATCCTAATATTAAAATTTTAGATTATATAAATAATGTTCCAGAATTACTTAATATTGCAGATTTAGTAATTACTAAACCCGGTGGAGCTACAGTTACAGAATGCTTATATTTTAATGTTCCAATGCTTTTTATAGGTAAATCTTCAGGACAAGAAAAAGCTAATGCTAGATATTTAGATAAACAAAAATGTTCTATTAGTGTTAATGAAAGCATAGAAATGATTAGACAAATAGAAAGTTTATTTACAGATTCTAAAAAATTAGAAAAATTAAGAAAAAATATAAAAAAAATAAATAAAAATGATGCAATGCCAAAATTATTTAATTTGGTATCAAAATTGTTGGAGGATTAATTATGGATAAAATAACTATTAATATGTTAAGTTGTGCAGATAAAGTTGATGGACAAGGAGTAGGTAGTGCTTATTTAGAACAAGTTGCGCTTGTTAAAGAAAGTGATAAATTAAATATATTAGTTAATTCAAAAGAGGTTAGTGATATTGTTCATGTACATACTATTGATCCCACAAATTATATAAAGATGAAAAAAAATAAAAAAGGAATTAATGTAGCTTATGTGCATTTTTTACCTACTACTTTAGATGGCTCTATTAAATTACCTAAATTCGCTTTTAAAGTATTTAAAAATTATGTAATTAAATTTTATAATAAAGCAGACAAATTAGTTGTTGTAAATCCAACTTTTATTGATGACTTAGAAAAAGTTGGTATTGATAGAAAAAAAGTTACGTATATTCCAAATTATGTTTCTAAAGAAAAATTTAGTAAATTTTCTCCCAAAAAAAGAAGTGTATTAAGAGAAAAATATGGATTTTCGGATGATGATTTTGTAGTCTTAGGTGCAGGTCAAGTTCAAACTAGAAAAGGGGTAAAAGATTTTGTAGAATGTGCTAAAAAATTACCTAAAATCAAATTTATTTGGTGTGGGGGTTTTTCATTTGGAAAAATTACAGATGGATATAATGAGTTAAAAGAGATAATGGATAATCCTCCTAAAAATGTTAAGTTTTTAGGTATTATTCCAAGAGAAGAAATGAACACTATGTATAACATTTCAGATGTATTATTTGTTCCTTCATATAATGAATTATTTCCAATGACTATATTAGAAGCAGTAAATTCTGAAACTCCACTAATTTTAAGAGATTTAGATTTATATAAAGATATATTATTTGAAAAATATTTAAAGGGTAATAACAATAAAGAATTTGTTAAATTGTTAAAGATGTTACAAGAAGACAAAAAGCTTTATAAAAAATGTCAAAAAAATTCTAGAGAAATTTCAGAGTTTTACGGTAAAGAACACGTTTTAAAATTATGGGAAGAGTTTTATGCTGATTTAGTTAAACAAAAAGAAAGCGTTTAGTATTTATTGATATTCTAAATAAATTAATATATAATCTTAAATACGGGGTGATATGATGGGACTATTTGATAAATTTAAAAATATTTTTAATAAAAATAAAATTGATGATATATCTAAAGAAGAGATAGATGAGGTAAAAAAATATGATGAAGCATTAGTTAAAACAAGAGAAGTTTTTACTTCTAAATTATCTCTTTTAAGCAATAAGTATAAAAAAGTAAGTAATGAATATTTTGAAGAGTTAGAAGAAATTTTAATTATGGCAGATATTGGTGTTAATACTGTTATGAACTTTATTGATGAAATTAAAAAAAGAGTAAAAAAAGAACATATAGAATCTACTCTTGATTTAAAGGAAATTATTGTAGATGAATTATTTATTATTTATGTAAATAATGAAGTAATAGTAAATAAAATCAACTTTCAAGATAATGGTCCTACTGTTATATTATTTGTAGGTGTTAATGGAGTAGGTAAAACTACTACTATTGGAAAACTTGCTAGAAAATTTAAAGACGAGGGAAAAAAGGTTTTATTGGTTGCAGGTGATACTTTTAGAGCTGGAGCAGTGGAACAAATTGAAAAGTGGGGAGAAAAAATAGGTTGTAAAGTAGTAGGCCAAGAAAAAAAAGATCCTTCAAGTGTAATCTATGACGGATTAGAAGAAGCTTTAAAAAACAATTATGATGTTGTATTAGTAGATACTGCTGGTAGATTACAAAATAAAGTTAATTTGATGAAAGAATTAGAAAAAATGAACAAAGTAATTGGAAAACTAATTCCTAATGCTCCTCACGAAACTCTTTTAGTAATAGATGCTACTACTGGTCAAAATGGAATAAGTCAGGCTAAAAGTTTTAAAGAAATTACCAATATAACAGGAATAGTACTTACTAAATTAGACGGAACTGCAAAAGGTGGTATAGTTTTAGCAATCAAGGATGAAGTAAATATTCCAGTAAAATTTATTGGACTAGGGGAAAAAGAAACGGATTTAAAAGTATTTGATATTGAAAAATATATTTATGGATTATTTAAAGATCTATTTTAAGGGGGAAATTAAAATGGAAATATATAAGATAGACAAGTCATTAGTTATTAATGATAGAGAAAAATGTTTAAATGTTTTAAATAATGATAATAATATTTATTTATGGATAAATGGAAAAAAAGCTACAGAAAGATTAATGGGCTTTTCATTTAAGATAACTTCAGATGATAGAAATATTTATGAAATTTTTAACGAGTTATTTAATTCTTTAGTTGATGAGTACAACGCTTTCAAAGATTTCAACGACTATGAATATGAAAAATATCCATTATATGATAAAACTCATAATTGGTTTACTTTTTATGATGATTATTCAAATATAGCAGATTCTAATTTTTTAAGAATTATAAAAAATGAAAATAAAAGAAAACCAATTATAGGACTTTATATTAAAAATAAAAATAATATAAGTAATTCGCATGTTTTCACTAAAACAGGTTCTAAATATCCACAATTTACACCTTGTTTTTTACGTTCAATAAAAAGTTTAGAAAAATTAGAAAAAGAAAATAAAAAATCGTATATTAAAATTATGGAAGGGAATAATTAATGGATAAAAATACTAAATTGATTATTTTATATGATTATTATGGAAATTTATTGACAGAAAAACAAAAGATATATTTTGAAGATTATTATTTTAATAATTTGTCCTTAAAAGAAATAAGTGAGAATGACAATGTTAGTAGAAATGCAGTCCATAAACAATTAAAAGATATTTCTGAAAAGCTTAATTATTATGAGGATAAGTTAAATCTAAATAAAAAATATCAGTTAATTGAAAATCTTTTAAAAAATATAAATGATGAAAATTTAAAAAATCAAATTATGGAGTTGTTATAATGTATAGAGAAAAAAATAAGTATTTAGAAAATTATGGTAAATTAAATCTAGATGAATTAATAAAATTAGATATGGAAAATTTAAATCAGAAAATAGAAGATAAAGAAAGAAAAACAGATAGTGAGACTCAAGAAGATGGTGACTAATTATGTTTGAAAGTTTAGGGGATAGATTACAAAATGCTTTAGATAAAATAAAAGGGTATGGTCGTATTACAGAAGATAATATAAGTGATATGACAAGAGAAATTAGGCTTGCTCTTTTAGAAGCAGATGTTAATTATAAAGTAGTTAAAGAGTTTATAAATGATGTTAAAGAGAAAGCTTTAGGAGAAGAAGTAAAAAAAAGTTTAAAACCTGGAGAAATGTTTGTCAAAATTGTTAAGGATGAACTTGTAGAACTTTTAGGTGGAGAAAAAGCAGATTTAATTACTAGTAAAAATCCTACAATTGTAATGTTAGTTGGACTACAGGGTAGTGGTAAAACTACTACTATTGGAAAACTTGGTAGTCTAGTTAGAAAAAAATATAAGAAGAATCCTCTTTTTGTTGCTTGTGATGTATATAGACCTGCAGCAATTGATCAATTAAAGCAAATTGGTAAAGAACTAAGTATTGATGTTTATGAAGAAGGGAATACTAATCCTGTTGATATAGCTAAAAATGCAATAGAATATGCGAAAGAACAAAAATATGATTACATATTAATAGATACTGCTGGTAGACTACATATTGATGAAAACTTAATGAATGAATTAGTTAATATTAAAACTGAAATAAACCCTGATGAAATTTTATTAGTAGTTGATGGTATGGTAGGGCAAGATGTTATAAATATCATTGAAGGATTTAATAGTACTCTTCCTTTAACAGGAGCTATACTTACCAAATTAGATGGTGATACTAGAGGAGGAGCCGCACTTTCTATAAGACATTTAACTAATGTTCCAATAAAAATGATAGGGGTATCAGAAAAATTAGATGGATTACAAGAATTTGATCCAGAAAGAATGGCAAATAGAATTCTAGGAATGGGAGATATTCTATCAATTGTAGAAAAAGCAGAGGAAGTTATTGATGAAGAAGAAGCTAAAAAAAGTGCGAAAAGATTACAATCTGGTAAATTTGATCTAGAGGACTTTTTAAACAATATGAAACAAATTAGAAAATTAGGACCTCTTGAAAATATTATTAAAATGCTTCCAGGAGCTAAAAAAATGGGTTTAAATAATATTACAATTGATCCCAAACAAATTGCTCATTTAGAAGCTATTGTATTATCTATGACGCCAAAAGAAAGAAGAAATCCAGAAATAATTAAAGCAAGTAGAAAACAAAGAATAGCTAAAGGTTGTGGACAAAAAGTTGAGGATGTAAATAAATTAATTACTCAATTTGAACAAATGAAAAAAATGATGAAACAGTTATCTAATGGAAATATGAAGTTACCATTTTAAAAGTTGTAGGTGATATTTTGGACGTTAATCTAAAAAAAGTAGAAGAATTTTTTAAATATGATTTAAAAATTAAGACTGTTTTATATAATATAGTTCCTAAAGAGCAATATAGGTATAATAAAAATTCTTTAATTGAATATTCTGATAACTTATATGAGTGTTTAAATGATATAGAATTTTATTTGAAAAAAATTCTTACTAATTTTGAATTAAATTACACAAAATTTATTGATAACCTTTTTAATATTTATAGAGATAAACTTTTAAAGTGTAATTATGATTTTGACAAACTTAAAATATTTTATAAAGCTTGTTTTTCTGATATGGATACTGATTTCATCAACAATGTAAGAAATAATTCAGCTGGATATTCGTTTAAAGACCCTATTTTTTTAATTGAAGAGACAAATTCTATAAATGAAATTCTTCATGTATTACATTCTTCAATAGTTAATAATGAAAATTATTATAGTGATATCCCAATATTGCAACAAAAATATAATGATGAAAATTATCCGATTGTATTACGTGGTAAAGATAATGTTTTAGTTAGAAAAATTTATGAAAGTTTTCCTAATAACATGGATTGTGGTAATACTGAGATTTTGTCTTTATCTAACAATATTTTATTAATGGTTAGAGATAAGGGACATGCTTTGTTAATAGAAATTTCGGTTTCAGAAGAAGATTGTTTTATAAGATATTTTATTCCTAAAATATGCAATGTTAAAATGATTAATAAACTTAAAGGTATCAAAAAAATTCACGAGAATTCAACTTATGCCGTTGGCGATTTTAGTTCTAATTTTGAAGAGGTTCCAAAAGAAATAATTAATTTAATAAGAAAAGTACCAACAGATGTAAATATGTTTACAGAAAGTGGTCAATTTTATAATGATATTAAAACAAAATGATTATAGGTTAAAACATATACACTTTATCCCTTTTGTTCATAATATAAACTAGAAAAGGGGGATAAGAGATGTTTTTAAACAAAAACAGATGTATAGATGCTGGACCAATGACACCAAGCATGCCAAGAAATGATATTTTTGCAAATATTGATATTGATCAAAAATATGTTAACAAATCAGAAAAAAATATTCAAATGATGCCAACAATGAAAGGTGGAAGTTGTGGATGTAATTCTTCTTATGAACCAATGATGAATATGGGTTCACATATGAATATGGGTTGTGGATGTAAAATGCAACCAGTTTATGAACAACCTATTGAAAAATGTGTTCATAGAACATTCTGTCATGAAGTACCACAAGTGTGATAATTTATGATAGAACAAAATTTTAAGAGAAAACAAGTACAAATTTAAAGGCATTTTGATAAGAAATGTCTTTTTGTATGATATAATATTAATATAGTATTTAAAGAAGAAAATTGTGAATCATAAATATATAAATAAGGAAACTTTTGAAATAGTGGATAATGATAACATTGATGATCATGTTATTTCAAAGGAAATTTGTTATTATAAAAATGGTAAAAGAAAAGGTTGGAATGTTATAGACAAAGAAATAAAATATGCAAGTGACAAATTATTAAAATGAGTAATTTCTTTATCAAATAATATAAAACGAAAGTGAGTTGGATTATGGATATAAATAAAATCAAGAATGAATTAATTAAACAAAAAGAATCAAAATTTAAAGGGAATATATATCATTATTCTCAAGTTAATTTTGCATATAATTCAAATAAAATAGAAGGTAGTAGATTAACTAGTGAACAAACTGAAGCAATATTTGATACATCTTCATTTATTCCTAAAAGTGATGATTTAATAAAATTAGATGATTTAACGTAATCTAAAAATCATTTTAAATTGTTTGATTATATGTTAGATAATGTTGATGAATTATTAACAAAAGATATGATAATTGAAATGAATAAGATATTAAAAAGAAATACTAATGATGAAGAAAATCCTAGATATAATGTTGGAGGATTTAAAGTTGTTCCTAATATAATAGGTGTGGTTAATGTTATTAATACTACTGCACCTGAAGATGTAGAGGGGAAAATTGAAGAATTATTAAATGAATATAATTCTAAAATCAATATTACTTTAGAAGATATCGTTGATTTTCATTTTAGATTTGAGCACATACATCCCTTTGGTGATGGAAATGGTCGTATAGGTAGAATAATAATGTTTAAAGAGTGTTTAAGAAATAACATTATGCCATTTATAGTATTAGATGATGATAAACCTTATTATATGAGAGGTTTAAAAGAATATGAAAATGACAAAATGTTCTTAATTGATACTATCAGACATGAACAAGATTTATATGAAAAAATGTGCGAAGAATTATTAGATTTTGAAATAGAAGCAAATAATTAAAAAAAAATAGAAATATCCTACAAAAATAATCAATTTATTAAATGTAGGATATTTTTATATGCTTTAATATCTTATAAAATAGGAATTTATTCATTGTATCAACTTACGAAGTAGGATAAATTTTATAAGCGCAAAATAAGAATGACACTATAATGAGTCCTTATTGTATAAGCTTTTTTATATGGGGTGTCATCATCTTATCCTGCTTTAGTAAAATTAATAAAAAATAATGATATTTAGGATAATTAAACTAAAAATATATATAATTTAAATATTATACAATTTAGTATTACTAAAATTAGTTATTTATCCATAAATTTAAGTGAGGTGCGAGAGTTATGGATAAGTACAAGATTAATTATATTTATGATGAAAATAATGATATAAATGATATTCTTATAAAAATTTTAAATAAAGAAATTAAAAAATATATTCAAACGATTTGTAAAAATTAAAAATGCGAGATACCTTCATCATGTACGCGATTTTCTCTAGAAGGAGGTAAGAATTGTTAGGGAGTTTAAATAAGATATATAATGTTGGACTTTATATAAGGTTATCTAGGGAAGATGATGACAAAGCATTAGAAAGTGAAAGTATTACAAATCAAAAGAGTTTATTACTTCAATATGTTAAAGAAAATAATTTAAAAGTTTATGATATTTATATTGATGATGGTTATAGTGGAACTAATTTTGATAGACCTGATTTTAATAGATTATTAAATGATATTGAATTAGGTAGAGTTAATATGGTTATTACTAAAGATATGTCTAGACTTGGAAGAGATTATATTGGTACTGGTAATTTAATAGAAAAGTATTTTCCAGAACATAATGTAAGATATATAGCAGTTACTGATAATATAGACACTTTTCTAGATAATTCTAATAATGATATTGCTCCATTCAAAGCAATTATGAATGATATGTATGCGAAAGATATATCTAAAAAAATTAAATCTAGTTTAAGAGCAAAACAAAAAGAAGGCAAGTTTGTGGGAGGTAGAACTCCATTTGGATATGATCAAGATGCGAATGATAAAAATCATTTAGCGATAAATGAGGAACAAGCATTTGTAGTTAAAAGAATATTTGATATGTGTTTAAGTGGTTTATCATTTTTTAAAATAGCAAAACAATTAACTAATGAAGGAATAAAAACACCTGCACAATATTATAGTTTTGAATGGAAAAACAATTATAACTTAAAATATGGAGAGTGGCATTCTAAAACAATAAGAGATATTTTAACTAATCAAATGTATATGGGTGATATGGTACAAAATAGAAGAAGTAAAGTTAATTATAAAGTTAAAAAGGTTATTAGAAATAATCCTAAAGACTATATAATTGTAGAAAATACTCATGAACCTATTATTGATAAAGAAACTTTTTATGAAGTACAAAAAAGAATACCTAAAAATGTAGGAAGAAATGAAAAAAAAGAAAATCATTTATTAGATGGACTTTTATATTGTGGTGATTGTGGACATAGAATTTCAATCCAAGCAAGAAGAAAAAAAGATAATAGATGTTATACTATTTGTAACTATTATAGAACTTATATGAAACAAAGATTATGTACAACTCATTCAAATAATTATGATGAATTAGAAAAGGTAATCATTAATTCATTAACTAATATGTGCTTAAGTTATATTAATAAAGATAAAGTTAAAAATAATGTATTAAATAATTTAACTGAAGATAATAAATTTAATAATAAAAAGGAATTAGAAACACTAACTAATGATATTAAACAAGTAAATGATAATTTAGATGTTATTTACATTGATAAATTAAATAAAAAGATAACTGAAGAACAATTTGAAAGAGTAAAAGTTAAATTAGAAAACGAATTAAATATAAAACAAAAAAGATATAATGAGTTAAATAATACTATTAATGATAATATTAATGAAGAAGTAAAAAATAAAATTATAATAGAATATATTAATAAATTTTTAACCATGAAAGAACCTAGTAGAGAATTAATAATTAATCTAATAGACAGAATTGAAATATTTGGAGATAAAACTATAAATGTTAAAGTTACTTTTAATAATTTGTAATATATTATTCATACTAATTAATGAAAAAAACATTGACAAAAGTATAAACATTGTATATACTATAAATGAATGGAGATGATAATATGGAAGCAAGACTTCAAAAATGGGGGAATTCAGACGGAATAAGAATTCCAAGTAGTTTTTTAAAATCTCTTAAATTAAAAACAAATGATATAGTTGAATTAATACAAAAAGAAGATACAATTATAATCACAAAAGCTAAAAAGAAGCATTTAACTTTAGAAGAAAGATTTAAATTGTTTGAACAATTACCAAGTAATGAAAAAGGAATAGTAGAATCATATGATTGGGGAGAAGATTTAGGAAAGGAAATTATTGACTGATGTATATACCAAAACAAGGTGACATTTGTTATATGGATTTTGCCCCTACTAAAGGTCATGAACAAACTGGACTTAGACCTGCTGTAGTTATTAGTAAAGATAAATTTAATAAATATACTAGTATGGCAATTATTTGTCCAATTACAACAAATACAAAAAAATTTCCTACTCATTATGAACTATTAAATACTAAAAAAGTAAAAGGTTCTGTGTTGTGTGAACATATTAGAAGTATTGACTTTAATGCTCGTAAATTATCATTTGTTGAAAAAATAAAAAAAGAAGAATTAGAAGAGGTTATAGACATAATAAATGGTATAGTAGAAATATAGTCTATCAAAAAGGGGCAAGGACATATCTGTCCTATCAATACTAAAGTTATAAACCATCATGTTTATAAACATACATATTCACCATGCTATACTTGCTGTGAAGAAAATGAAGTATGTCAATTAAACGAAGGTTCTTGTTGCTGTTTTAGATAATTTTATAAAATCTCTTAATTTATAAGAGATTTTTCAGACTGTTGACAAAGAAAAAAAAGTTAATAGTCTTTTCATATAGAAGGAAATATAATATAATAGAGATGTAAGG
>CALVZF010000002.1 GCA_944372455.1 uncultured Bacilli bacterium | reverse complement strand
ATAATAATCAATCAAATATTAATTCAAGATTCAACATTGTTGACCAAAATATGAATGATAATCAAGCATCTTTAGCAACTACTTTATTAAGAATGGAATTAGCAATGGATACTAACCAAAGTTTAATTGCTACAAGATTTGATAATGTAGATTCAACTTTAGCAGATGGATTTGATGTATTAAATGATTTAAATATCAAATTCGGAAATAGTTCTTTAGAAAATCGTTTTATTGATATGAAAAGTTTTGTAAGAAGTGAACTAAACAATAAAATGACAGAATTAAATAATAGATTTGATAATTTAGATAGTCAAGTAGCTCAAATAAAACAAGATATGTATTCAAGTTTTTACAATTTAAATAACAGATTAAATAATGATAGAACTGAATTTATCGGAAGATTTGATACAGTTGATACAGGAATTACTGATTTAAAAACTGCAACAAATATTACTAATAGTAAACTTGTAAGTGTTGGTGGTGGATTAACTACTATTAAATCAAATACTGAGACTATTAGTACAAATGTTATAGCACTTCAAAAATTAGTTGGTTTAAAAACTGATACAACTGATGATACATTATTCGGACGTCTTGGTTTCATTAGTAATAAATTAGCAACTATTGAAACAACAATTAATACTATTAATACTAATGTAAATGATGCAAATGATAAATTAGATTCAGTACTTTCAAATATTAAAGTTAATGAATTTAATACAGTAGCTCAAGAAGCCCTTACACAAGCATTAATTGATTGGAAAGCTACTCTTGATCATACTGCTGGTAGTGCTGAAGAAATAAACTTTATTACTAACTGGTTAAAAACCAATAATTATGCTAGATAATAAATCATATATAGATTAAAAATTTTAAAAAAGACAAAAAGCAAGTAATTGCTATTTTGTCTTTTTTATTTAAAGTTTTTCTTGACAATATATACATTTGTTCGCTATTATATAAATAGACAAAATTTATTAATTTTCTTATTTTTGATATAATAGATTAGGTGGTAATATGGTAGCAGACATTTTAATAGAACTTGGAATTGAAAAATTAAATAAAACTTTTACATATAAAATTCCTACAGAATATTTAGATAAAATTCAAATTGGAATGAGAGTATTAGTATCATTCGGTAAACAAAAATTAGAAGGTTTCATCTTAAATATAAAAGAATATGATCAAAAATCTTATAGCTATGAACTAAAAGAAATTATAGATTTAGTAGATGAGTTCCCAGTATTAAATAAAGAATTACTAGAATTAGGAAAATATATTAGTGATAAAACCTTATGTACTCTAATTAGTGCTTACCAAGTAATGTTACCAACTGCTTTAAAAGCAAGAAAAAAAACTAAAATAAATATTAAAGAAAAAAGTTATGTGGTTTTAAATCAAACTGAAGATGAAGTTAATCTATACATTCAAAATAATAAAAGAAGTGAAAAACAAAACAATTTGTTGTTACAATTATTAAAAGATAAAAAAATAGAAAAAAATAAATTTGATAACAATGTAGTAAAATCATTAGAAACTAAGGGTTTAATAAAAACTATTAAAGAAGAAGTATATAGACTTCATAATAATATCTTAGAAGATACTAGAAAAATTGTTTTAACGGAAAAACAACAAGAAATTTCTAACAAAGTAATAACCAATTTAAATCAAAACATTACATATTTACTATATGGAGTAACTGGTAGTGGTAAAACAGAAGTATATATTTCTATCATAAAAAAAGTACTAAAAGAAGGTAAAGAAGCTATAATGCTGGTTCCAGAAATTAGTTTAACTCCACAAATGGTTAATCGATTTACTAATGTATTTGGAAGTAATATTGCAGTATTGCATAGTGGACTTAGTTTAGGAGAAAAATATGATGAATATAGAAAAATATTAAATGGAGATGTAAAGATAGTAATAGGAGCGAGAAGCGCGATTTTTGCACCATTTAAAAATATAGGAATAATTATAATAGATGAAGAACATACAGAAAGTTATAAACAAGATAATCACCCTAGATATCATGCAATTGATATTGCAAAAAAAAGAGCACAAACCCATAATTGTCCTTTAATTTTAGGAAGTGCCACTCCATCATTAGAAAGTTTTGCACGAGCTAAAAAGGGAGTATATCAATTACTAGAATTAAAAACTAGAGTAGGTAGTAGTGTTTTACCAGACGTAAATATTATTGATATGAAAGAAGAAATAAAAAATGGTAATTCTACTTTTTCTAAAATTTTACTAGATAAAATAAGAAATAGATTAGAAAGAAACGAACAAATTATTTTATTATTAAATAGAAGAGGATATTCTACTTTTATTACATGTAAAAATTGTGGTTATACTCATAAATGTCCAAACTGTGATATATCCCTTACTTATCATAAAACTTCTAACATGATGAGATGTCATTACTGTGGGTATGCAGATAAAAAATTAGTCATTTGTCCAGAATGTGGAAGCAGTGAAATTAAAGATTTAGGAACTGGAACTCAAAAAATAGAAGAAGAATTAAATCACTTATTTTCTGATGCCAAAATAATTAGAATGGATGTTGATACAACAACAAAAAAGGGAAGTCATGAAAAAATTATAAATGATTTTAAAAAAGAAAAATATAATATTTTATTAGGTACTCAAATGATTGCGAAAGGTTTGGATTTCCCAAAAGTTACATTAGTAGGAGTAATCAATGCAGATACTTCTTTAAATATTCCAGATTTTAGAAGTGGAGAAAGAACTTTCCAACTATTAAGTCAAGTAGCTGGTAGAGCAGGAAGAAACAAATTAAAAGGTGAAGTAGTTATTCAAACTTTTAATCCAGAACACTACAGTATATATTTAGCTAAACATCACGATTATGAATCTTTTTATATTAAAGAAATGAATTTAAGACATGCGATGAAATATCCTCCATACTACTTTATCACTTTAGTTAGAATTTTGTCAAAAGATTATCAAAAAGGAATGGAAGCAAGTAAAAAAATTAAAAGTTATTTATCAAATATTTTAAATAAAAATAGCATCGTTTTAGGTCCAACTACATCAATTATGTACAAAATAAATAATGTCTATAGATTTCAATGTATTATAAAATATAAAAAAGACGAAAAATTAAGAAGTGCATTGTTAAAAATTATCAATCATTATATAACTAATAAAGATGTTAGCGTAGAAATAGATAATGAACCAAATAAATTATAAAATATTGGAAAAATCAAATTTTTTCAATATTTTTTATTTTTTTAAAAAATAATCTTGAACTCAAAATCATATTATGATATTATATAGAAGCAATGGACCTTTAGCTCAGTTGGTTAGAGCATCCGGCTCATAACCGGGCGGTCGTAGGTTCGAGTCCTACAAGGTCCACCATTAGAAAATAATCTAGAAACTGTTCTAGATAATTATAGAAGAGAACTTTTTAAAAGTTCTTTTTTATGTTATTATAAAAATAAATACTTTTATAATATAAACTTTTTATAAAAAGAAGGGATAATATGAATATAGTAGGAATAATTGCTGAATATAATCCATTCCATAATGGACATTTATATCATATATCAAAAATAAAAGAAATGTATAAAGATTCATTAATTGTTTTAGTACTATCCGGTAACTTTTTACAACGTGGTACAGTAAGTTTACTTGACAAATACGAAAAAACTAAAATATCACTTGAATATGGAATAGATATAGTTTTAGAGTTACCATTTAAATTTGCAACTCAAAGTGCGGATGTTTTTGCTCATGGCGCTTTAAAAATTTTAAATGAATTTAAAATAGATACTCTAGTTTTTGGAAGCGAATCTAATGATGTTGAAACATTGATAAAACTTGCAAATATCCAAATTAATAATCAAAACTATAACGAAAAAGTGAAGAAATTGTTAGACAAAGGAATTAATTATCCTACTGCAATGTCTAAAGCATTAAAAGAATTAACTAATGTTGAAATATCTTCTCCAAATGATATTCTAGCTCTTTCCTATATAAAAGAGATTATTAAAAATTCATATAAAATTAATCCTGTTTCTATTAAAAGAACAAATAATTATCACGATATAGAAAGTAACGATAAAATAATTAGTGCGACAAATATAAGAAATAAATTAAACATAAAATGTGATATTAAAAAATTTGTACCCGAAAAAACTTATGAAATACTAAAAAATAAGAATATTAAAAAAATGAACGATTATTATTCTTTCATTAAATATAATATAATTTCAAATATTGATTCATTAGATGAATATATGACAGTTGATGAAGGAATAGAAAATAGAATTAAAAAATATATTTATAACACAAATTCTTATGAAGAACTATTAGATCAAGTTAAAAATAAAAGATATACATATAATAAAGTATCTAGAATGCTTCTTCATATTCTAACTTCATTTAAAAAAGCTAACAACAATAACACTCTGGACTATATTAGAGTATTAGGATTAAATGATAGAGGTCAAGAATATTTAAATAGTGTTAAAAAGAAAATTAATGTTCCATTAGTCACTAAATTTAGTGATTTTGATGAGAAAAATAGAATTAAAGAATTAAAGTTAACTTATATCTACAATTTAGACAATATAAATAAAATAAAAGATTATATTAAAGCTGAAATACATTCCAAAATTATTTTTAAAAATAAAAATGATTAATTAAAATAATACAAGTTCCTATTAAAATAGATATAATAGTCAATTTGTATTTTTTATTTTTTAAAGCTTCTGGTAGTAGTTTTACTAAAGAAAGATAGCTCATCATTCCAGCTACAAATAATAAAATAAAATTTAAAATAAAATCATTAATATAATTTCTAAATGCTAGATAAATTAAAAATCCACCAATTGGTTCTGAGATACCAGAAATAAAAGTATATAATAATGCTTTAAATTTAGACTTGGTTCCATAATATATAGGTAAAGAAATAGATATTCCTTCTGGTATATTGTGTAGTGCGATAGCTATTGTTAAAGATAATCCTAATGCAATATTTTCATAAGAAGAAATAAAAGTTATGATGCCTTCTGGTATATTGTGAAGACAAATAGCTAGCATTGAAAAAATTCCTATTTTATACAATTTATTATTTTCTTTATTATTAGTCTCAGGAATATATTGATCAATTAAAAAAGTAAATGTTGCTCCTATTAGAAAAAATAATATAATTATTAATAGGCTATAATGTTTTGATAAAGATATATAAGCCGTTGGAATTAAATCTGTAATACTTACTCCAAACATAATAGTAGCTGCAAAACTTAGTGAAAATACTAATATATTATTATTTTTCTTTTTAGTAATAAAGATAATAATTGCGCCTAGCATAGTAGATAGTCCTGAAATAGTTGTCAGTAGTAAAGGAAGTCCTATATTTTCCATTATATTCACCACTAAATTATAGTATATAATTTATATTTTTATTCCATTCCTTTTCAGATATGGTATACTTGTATTATAACTATAGAAAGGAAATAAATATGAATAAAGTTGTTATAATTGGTTGTGGGAATGTAGGAATGAGTTATGCTTATGCTTTATTAAATCAAAGAACAAAAGTAGAAGAATTAGTTTTAATAGATATAAATAAAGAAAAAACTATTGGGGAAGCAATGGATTTAAATCATTGTTTAGCTTTTGCACCTTCTAAGATTAAAATTAAAGCAGGGAATTATGAAGATTGTAACGATGCTACTATTATTATGATAGCAGCTGGTAGAAATCAAGAAATAGGGGAAACTAGACTAGATTTAGTTAAAAAAAATTATGAGGTGTTTTCTAATATTATAGCTGAAATTAATAAAACTAATTTTGATGGGATTTATTTAATTGCAACTAATCCCGTAGATATAATGACTTATATTACTAAAAAGCTTTCATCATTTGATAGTAGTAAAGTTATAGGTAGTGGAACAATGTTAGATACTGCCCGCCTTAGATTTTTAATAGGTGAAGAGTTAGGAATAAATCCCAAAAATGTTCATGCTTACGTGATAGGTGAACATGGGGATAGTGAATTTGTTCCTTGGAGTAATTCTTTAGTTAGTGTTATTCCAGTAACAGAATGCATAAGAAAAGAAAAATTAGAGGAAATTGCACTTTCTGTTAAAAATTCTGCTTATGATATTATAGAAAAAAAAGGAGCTACATATTATGGAATAGGTATGTGTTTAGTAAGAATTACTAATGCAATATTAGATAATGATAATTCAATATTAGCATTGTCAGTTTACGATGAAGAAAAAGATTTATATTATGGTATGCCAGCTATTATCAATAAAAATGGAATTAAAAAAAGAGTAAAATTAAATTTAACTGAAGAAGAGAAAACAAAACTTAACGAATCAATAAGAATAATAAATTCATACAAAGAAAAATTAAGATAGGAGGATTTATGAAAAAAATAACTTGTATTGGACATGCTGCTTTTGATATTACCTTTCCATTAAGTAGTTATCCTATAGAAAATACTAAAAATAGAGTTAAAGAAATAGTAGAATGTGGTGGTGGTCCTGCCTCAAATGCTGCTTATTTGCTTGGTAAATGGGGAATGGATACTTCTTTTATTGGAATAGTGGGAAACGATATATATGGTGAAACTATTAAACAGGAATTAAAAACAGTAAATGTGAATATAGATTATATGGAGGTTTCTAAAAAATTTGGGACAACAATCAGTGTAATTATTGTTGCTAAAAATAAAAGTTCTAGAACGACTTTAGCATATAAAAATCCTAAAATGAAAATGGAAAGCAAAGATATAGATATTAAAACAGATGTTATTTTAGTAGATGGACAAGAGTATGAACTATCTAAAAATATAATTGAAAAAAATAAAAATGCTATTAAAATTATTGATGCTGGTAGAGATACTGATGAAGTGATAGAATTATGTAAAATTGTAGATTATATTGTATGTTCTAAAGATTTTGCGGAGAAAGTTACCAAAATAAAGGCTAATTATCGTGATATGAACTCTTTTAATAAAATTTTTACAAAGCTTATGGAACTATTTCCAAACAAGCAATATGTAATAACTTTGGAAGATAAGGGAAGTATTTTTCTAGATGGAGAATACTTGAAAATAATGCCAACATATAAAATGCCTGTAAAAGATACAACAGGAGCAGGAGATATTTTTCATGGGGCATTTACTTATGCTATTTCTAATGATTATACTTTAGAACAAGCGGTTAAGTTTGGAAATATTGCAGGGGCACTTTCCACAAGACATATAGGTGCAAGAAACTCAGTTCCTAGTTTAGAAGAAGTTTTACAACTCTATGAAAAATAAAATAATTGATCCATTTACATATAATATTCCGTCAATAGACTTACATGGTGATGATAGGGATACTGCTAGAATTAAAATTATAGACTTTCTAGAAAATAATATTAAAATGAAAAATGATAAAATTATTATAATTCATGGTATTGGAACTGGAGTTTTAAGAACTACTACTCATGAAGTTTTAAAACGTCAAAAAAATGTAATTAATTACCAAACTATGCACTTTAACCAAGGTAGTACAATTGTTTGGTTAAAAATTGACAAATAGCTTATTTTATGGTACAATTTACTTGTCTAAAAAGGAAGAAATAAATTGATTAATTACTATTGACAAACAATTTCTTCAGTGTTATAATACAAAGCACTTAAAAAGAGGGGGAATTTTTATGTACGAAGAAGAAAAGAAAAACTCATTTATAAAAGATTTCGTTATAAAATTACTTTATATGTTTCTATTTCTATTTCTATTTATGTGGCTTTATCCAGCTCCTAAAGTAGATTTAAGTGACGTTAAAGTAAAGGTTGACAAAACAGAATTAGAACCTTTATTTGCAGGTATATTTAATGATAATATTACTTCTATGAAAGAAGCAGCAAGATCATATTATACAATAGATAGATTACCTAAAAATAATGGTGATACTGATAAAATGACTTTACAAGAAATGCTTAATAAAAAAATGGTTGCTCCTTTTGTAGATGCAAATGGAAAAACATGTGATACTAATGATTCATATGTTGAAGTTACAAGAATTTCTTCAACTGAATATACTATGAAAGTTAATTTATCATGTAGTGATAAAAAAGACTACATTATAGAAACAATTGGATGTACAAGTGTTTGTCCAGGTTGTGTAGCTACTCCAAGTCCAGCAGGAACTAAGACTGCTACTACTAAAGTAGTATATACTCAATCAACAAATAATAAAACAAATAATAATGGTGGTTCTGGTAGTCAAAATGTAAGTTATGTTACTGTTTCATTTGATTCAAATGGTGGTTCAAAAGTAAATAGTCAAACTATTCCAAAAGGTTCAATTGTTAATAGTCCTTCAACTTACAGAAATGGTTATAAATTCTTATGTTGGAGTACTAAAGATAGCGATTCATCATGTAGTTATGCATATAACTTTGGAAATCCCGTTAATAGTAATATGACTTTACATGCACAATGGGCTAATGAGGATACTAAAATTTATGAATACGCTAAGTGGACTACTGATAGTAGTTGGACTAGAAATAGATTATCTACTAATGAAAATTTAAAAATTGCAGATACGAGAACTACTTATGACGAAGATGAAATATCAAGATCAAAAACTTATAGAACAGTAAGTTGGATCTTTGGTCAAACTTCTTCTCATAGTTATGACTTATACATAAACGATATTCCTTCAAATGCTAGAGATGTACGTATTTCATCATCTTCAAAAATTTCAGGTTCAAGTGATTTAAGAAGTTATGTAAATAATAGATATAGTTGTGATATTCAAGTAGTAGGATCTGGTTGTCCTTCTAGAACTACTGCAAATATAATTCAAGATAGAGATATTTACAGCACTCCAATAGCTAGATTTACTTATAACAGATTATCAATATATCGTAGTGGTAGTAGATGGATTGTTCCAATCAGTTATTATAACAATAATATAATTGGTGGAAATTATGATTCATATATTGTTCCAATCAAGTTTACAGTTAGATGGACTGAAATAGATGAAGAAAGAGTAACTGAATATAAATATTCACGTAGAACTTTTAAATATTCAACTTCAGCAAATGATAGAGATCTTATAAATGATGGATATACTTTGATTGGTGAAAAAAAATAATGTTTAATTAATCAAAAGCAAGTTTTGTAACTTGCTTTTTTTGTGTTATAATTGATATGGTGATAAATATGGCAAACATAACAGACAGAATTTTTGAATATTCCCTAGAAGAAATCATGGGTAAACGATTTGGAAGATATGCTAAAACTATTATCCAAGATAGAGCGCTTCCAGATGTAAGAGATGGACTAAAACCTGTACAAAGAAGAATTTTATTTTCTATGTATAAAGATAAAAATACTTATGATAAACCTTATAAAAAAAGTGCGAAAACCGTTGGTAATGTAATGGGACAATTTCATCCACACGGAGATTCAAGTATATATGATGCAATGGTTCGTATGAGTCAATGGTGGAAACAAAATGCCGTTTATATAGATATGCACGGAAACAATGGATCAATGGATGGTGATCCACCAGCTGCAATGCGTTATACTGAAGCCCGTTTAGCAAAAATTAGTAGCGAGTTATTAAAAGATATAGATAAAAATGTAGTAGAATTTGCGCCTAATTATGACGATACAGAAATGGAACCTACAGTTCTACCCGCTAAATTTCCTAATTTATTAGTTAATGGTTCAAGTGGAATAAGTGCAGGATATGCTACTAATATTCCTCCTCATAACCTAAAAGAAATTATAGATGCCGCAATTTATAGAATTGATCATAAAAATTGTACTTTAGATAAAATTATGGAAATAGTAAAAGGGCCTGATTTTCCAACTGGTGGAATAGTGGAAGGATTAAAAGGTATAAAAGAAGCATTTGAAACGGGTAAAGGAAAAATAATTCTTAAAAGTAGAGTAGAAATAATAAAAGACCAAATTATAGTTACTGAAATTCCATTTGAAGTCAATAAATCGCAACTTGTAAGAAAAATAGATGAAATAAGAATAGAAAAGAAAATAGATGGAATATTAGAGGTTAGAGATGAATCGGATAGAGAAGGACTTAGAATTGTAATAGACTTAAAAAAAGGATGCAATAAAGAATTAGTATTAAATTATTTACTTAAAAACACAGAATTACAAATTAGTTACAATTACAACATGGTCGCAATAATTAATAGACGTCCTAAACTACTTGGCATAATCAAAATTTTAGATGCTTATATTGCACATCAAAAAGAAGTGGTAAAAAGAAGAAGTGAGTTTGACTTAGAACACGCTAAAGCACGTCTTCATATTGTAGAAGGCTTTATGAAAATGCTATCTATATTAGATCAAGTGATAGAAGTAATTAGAAAAAGTAAAAATAAAGCAGATGCAGAAAAGAATTTAGTAATAAATTTTGAATTTACTGAAATACAAGCTAAGTCAATCGTAATGTTACAACTATATAGATTAACTAATACGGATATTCTTGAATTACAAGAAGAATTAAAAAATCTTAACATTATTATAAATGCTTTGACAACTATATTAAGTGATGAAAATAAATTATTTGATGTAATAAAAACTGAACTTAGAGCTACTAAAAAAGAATATGGAATTGATAGAAAAACTGATATTAAAGCGGAAATAACAGAAATAAAGATTGATACCACATCTCTTATTCCTAAAGAAGACGTAATAGTAGTTGTAACTAAAGAAGGATATGTTAAAAAAGTTTCTAAAAAAAGCTATGCTGCTTCAAGTGAAGAAGAAACAGTAGTAAAAAAGGGAGACTATGTAATAGGATTATATGAAATGAATACTTTAGATACACTATTATTATTTACTGATCAAGGTAACTATTTACACATTCCAGTCCATGAATTACCAGATGTAAAATGGAAAGAATTGGGTAAACATGTAAGTAATATAATAGATATCAAAGCAAACGAAAATATTATTGCTTCAATCCCAGCTTATGATTTTAAAATCAATGCTTATATTACAATATTTACCAAAAATGGAATGGTAAAAAGAAGTAATTTAGCTGATTATCAAGTACAAAGATACTCTAAGCCAATCTCTACAATTAAGCTTAAAGGTGATGATTTAGTAGTAAGTGTAGATATTAGTAACGATAATGATGAAGTATTTATAAGTACAAATACAGGGTATGGATTATGGTACGACATAGATAGTATTCCAATAGTTGGAGTTAAAGCTTCAGGAGTTAAATCAATTAACTTAAAAGATAATTATGTAGTTAGTGGTTCAACATTTAAAAATAAAGAATATGTTACAATCGTAACTGATAAAGGTCATTCAAAAAGAATTAAATTAACTGATTTAGAAAAAGGAAGAAGAGCTTCAAGAGGTCTATTAATATTAAAAGAAGTAAAATCCAATCCTCAAAATATTATAAAAAGTTTTGTAATTGATTCAAAACAATATTTAGGACTTAAAAGAGATGAAGATATAAGAGAAGTAAAACTTACTGAAATTCCAATCATGGATAGATATAGTGTAGGGTCAGTAATAAATAAAAATGGATTTGATGATGCTTTTATAAAATTAGAATTATTGAAAAAAGAAGAGATAGAAACTAGTGATAAAATAGAACATAAAAATTCAAAAAAGCAAGAAGAAGTTTCATTAAAAAGTATAGATGATAAAATGATGACTATTGATGATTTTTTAGATGATTTTGAAATATAGAAAGGAAAGATATGTATGAGTTTAAGAGAACGAATTTTAAATGATATTAAAGAATCTATGAAAAATAAAGATAAAGAAACTTTAGCTGTTGTTAGAATGGTTAAAGGCGCAATCCAATTAGAAGAAATAAGTAAAAAAAGAGAATTAACTGATGACGAAGTAGTAGGTGTTATAAGTAAACAAATCAAACAAAGAAAAGACGCTAATAATGAATTTGAAAAAGGTAATAGACAAGATTTAATTGATAAAAATAATTCAGAAATATCTATTTTAAATAGATATATGCCAGAACAATTAGATAGTAGTGAAGTAGAAGAAATAGTTGATCAAAAAATTAGTGAATTAAAAATTGAAAGTAGTAAACAAATGGGAATTTTGATGAAAGAGTTAACACCTATTCTAAAAGGAAAGGCAGATATGGGAATGGTTAGTAGTATTGTTAAACAAAAATTAAGTGAAGAATAAAATCAAACTTTGGTTTTATTTTTTCTTTTGTTATGATAAAATTTTGTTGGTGGTTTATATGAAAGATGGAATTTTGTTAATAGATAAACCGAGTGGAATTACTAGTAGAGATGTAGTAAATAAGGTATCTAAAATTCTTAATACTAAAAAAATTGGTCATACTGGAACTTTAGATCCTCTTGCTACAGGGGTTTTAGTACTTTGTATAGGAAGATATACCAAACTAGTAGATCTTATTACTAGTTATGAAAAAGAATACATAGCTACTGTTAAAATTGGTGTTAGAACAGATACTTTAGATATTACTGGCAAAGTTATAGAAACTAAAAATGCTAAAATAGATATATTAGATCTAAAAAGAGTTTTAAGCTCTTTTAAGGGAAAATACTTACAAGAAGTACCATTATATTCGGCAGTTAAAATAAATGGTAAAAAGTTATATGAATATGCTAGAAAAAATGAAGATGTCATTCTTCCAAAAAGAGAAGTAGAAATTAAAAGTATAGAACTTTTAGAAAAAAAAGAGGATTATTTTAAGTTTAAAGTTTTAGTATCTAAAGGAACTTATATTAGAAGTCTCATAAATGATATTGGAAATAAACTAGGAATTCCATTAACTATGAGTGGATTAATAAGAACTAAACAAGGAAAATTTAGTATTGATAAATGTTATAAAATTTCTGATATTGAAAGTGGTAGTTATAAGTTATTAGATATAAGAGAAGTATTGGATTATAAAATAGTTAAAATAGCAGATGAAAACTTGTTAAAAAAAGTTACTAATGGAGTTATATTAGAAAATATTTATAATGAAGAAATGATAATGTTTGAATATGATGATAAAATTATAGCAATTTACAAATTAAATCTAGGTTATTTAAAACCGTATAAAATGTTTTTATAAATATTAGAGAATTCCTAATATTTTTTTAATTTTTTAAATAAAATTTATTAGGTGGTAATATGTTTGCGCGAATTTTTATTTTTTTATTTGGTTTTGGACTTTCAGTAATTGGAGCCTCTTTTTTAATTTTATATTTAAATTTAATTACAACAGGGTATACTTTTTTAGAATATGTTAATTTTATAATTAGAAGACCTGAAATGTATTATTTAATTTTAGGATTAATTATAATTTTTCTTACAATCATATTACCAGGAGGAAAAAAATATGGGATACATTTATGATATTTTAGTTAATTTTAGTTCAAAAACATTATACGAATTTTTTGAATGGGATAAAGAAGATAATATAGAACATTTAAGGAAAATTCCTATTTTCAAAATTAATACAAATGATTTTCTAGATTTTAAAAATAATATTGTGAAAGTTGATAAACTTTTTCTAGAGAAAATCAAAAATAAAACTGAAATTTTTACTAATACTGAAGTAGGAGTAATTGAGTATTGTGCGATATTTACAGATGGAATGGATTTAGTAATAATAGAATTTGATAGTGAAGGAGTAGGCTATTTAAAAAGTAGTATGCTTTTAGATGAATATGAAGATACTTTAGATGAAAGCGAGTTATTAGATTTATTTGAAATAAATTATGAAGTAGTAAAGTTAAATAATAATCCTTATCATTTTGAAACTAGATTTCAATTAGAAATACTTGATTATATTGATAATGAAATAAAACTATTATTAAAAAGAAAAAATTTTAATAAATTAAGTTATTTATATTATGAATGGTTTAATAAAAAAGAACCCGATATAAATGAAGTTATAGAAAATTTAAAAAATATTAGTAAAGAAGAATTTAATAAAAAACATATTAAACTTTACGAGTTAATTAAACTTTCAAATAAAAATAAACAAATATAAAATAGATTACTAATTAAAGTAATCTATTTGCATTTGTTTTTTTACTTTGGCAATTGTTTCCATAGCTATCATTCTTGCTTTTACAGTACCATCTATTAAAATTTTATCTACTATTTCTTCATGTTCTTCATAATATTTTCTTCTTTCTTGGATCGGTTTTAAAAATTCCTCCATATTTTTAATTAATTCTTTTTTACAATCAACACATCCACGATGTCCATTTTGGCATTCTTTTTTTATAGTATCTAAATTATCTTTACTAACTAACTTGTGATAATAGTAGACCATACATACCTCAGGATTTGCTTTATCATCTTTTTTAATTTTATCTGGATCTGTAACCGCTCCCATAATTTTTCTTTTAATTTCATTTATGTCATCAGTTAAATTAATAGCATTACCTAAACTTTTTCCCATTTTTTCATTACCATCTAATCCTTTTAATCTAGTAACATTACTAAGGAGTGCTTCTGGTTCTTTAAAGGTTTCTCCATAAATACTATTAAATTTTCTTACTATTTCTCTTGTTTGTTCAACTAATGGTAACTGATCTTCTCCAACAGGAATTACTTCTCCTCCAAATAAAGTAATATCTGCAGCTTGACTTACAGGGTATCCTAAGAATCCATAAGTAACACTTTCTCCAGAATTACCAAATAATTCCTTTTTTTGTTTAATTTCAGTTTTAATTGTAGGGTTTCTTTGTAATCTAGAAACAGTTACTAGATTTGAAAAATAGATAGTAAGTTCTGCAATTTCTGGAACCATAGATTGAATAAAAATAGTAGCCTTGTTTGGATCAATTCCTGAAGCAAGTAAATCTATTGCTAATTCTCTTACGTTTTTTCTTACTTTTTCAGGATTATTAAAATTATCAGTTAGAGCTTGTACATCGGCAATTTCAATAAAAGTATTATATTCATCTTGTAATTTTACCCAATTTTTTACTGCTCCAAAGTAATGACCTAAGTGTAATGGTCCTGTAGGTCTAATTCCAGTAAGTATTGTTTTCATAAAGTATCACATTCACTTTCTAATAATAATTTTATCATAAATATTATGGTTATTAAACTGTTTTCTTTTGTTTTATATAAATAACATAAGGAGATTTTACATCGCAAGTATTATGAAATTCAAAAATATTATATTCATCTTTAATAGTTTCTAAATACTCTTTTATTTTTTGACTTTCTAAACCATTATCATGACCAGTATAAATAGTTAGAACAATAACTCCTTTTTTATTTATTAAATTTAAAGCTTGTCTAAGAGAATTGATAGTAGTTTTATAGTTAGTAGTAATTTGTTCATTTCCTCTAGGTAAATAACCTAAATTGTATACTATAAAACTTATTCTATTTTGATAATCTTTTAAAAATAGGTTAAATTTATCATGGGAATGATTATAGAGGATAACATTATTAACATTATTTTTATTTAAAAGTTTTTTAGTATTATGTATTGCTTCTTTTTGAATATCAAAAGCAAATACTTTCCCATAAGGTACTAAGTTAGCTAAAAACAAAGTATCATTTCCATTTCCAGCAGTAGCGTCTATTACTAAATCTTTAGATTTGACAGTCTGAATAGCTAATTTTCTTACCATATTTAAAACTGATATATTAAATCCTTGGAAAGTATTTCTTTTTTCTAATTCTTTGTCTATTTCATTTAAAACCCCAAACTTTTTAACTAGCCATTCTGGTTCAACTAAATCTTCACTTTTAGGATCACCAGTAATTCTATGGATAACTATATTATCTTTTAAAAGTTCTAGTTGATCACAAACTATATCTACATACTCTTCCTTTTTTAAAACATGAAATTTAGTTTTTTTATAAAAAGTTTCTAGTGGAGTATTTTTTAAAATATGAAGCATGTGAATTTTGATTCCATCAATAGGTAGTTTATTTAAATGTCTAATAGTATCTAACATCATTTCTTTAGTTTCAAAGGGAAGTCCATTTATTATATGTACTACAGTATTTATTTTTCTACTATGTAATTTTTTAACCATATTATCAAAACATTCTAAAGTATGACATCTATTAATGAGCTTAGAAGTGGTAGGGTGAATAGTTTGAAGCCCTAATTCTATAGTTAAAAAGGTTTTTTTATTTAAATCAGCTAAATAATCTAAAACTTCATCACTAATTGCATCTGGTCTTGTAGAAATTGAAAGACCAATAACATTTGGTAATTTTAATATAGTTTCATATTTTTCTTTTAAAACTTTTAAGGGTGCATAAGTATTAGTATTTGCTTGAAAATATCCAATATATTTACTATTAGGCCACTTTTTTTCCAATATATTTTTTACTTCGTTAAATTGTGTGACTAAATCTTTAGTCTTATCACCAGCAAATTCACCACTACCGTTTTTTGAACAATAAATACAGCCTCCATATCCTACTGTACCATCTATATTAGGACAGGTAAAATTTCCATTTAAACTTACTTTAAAAACTTTACAGCCAAATTTTTTCTTGTATTCATAATTTAAGGTATGGTATCTTTTATTATCTAAAGTATATTTAAATAAATTCATAAAATCACCAATTAATATTATAACACTTTTTAAACAGTAATTATATTTAGTTAAAATACTTATAAAATTAATTGACAAATTATTAAATGCTATATATACTATATTTATAATTTATTTTTATTGTCTTTGAAAAGTAGTAATAAATTTTTTTAATTAAGAGAGTTAGTGGTTGGTGAAAACTAATTTAAAAGATTTATGAACTTGTTTCAAAAAGTAAGACAACGTTAATAGCGTTAAATATTTGAGTGCACATTAAATGTGAATTAAGGTGGTACCGCGGAATCTATTTCGTCCTTATTAGGAAGTAATAGATTTTTTTTATGGAGGTGTTTCATGATTTATTTATTAGAATTTTTAATATTTTTTATAATTTTTTTCTTAGTTTATTTTATATTTGTGATAAAAAAGAAAAAAAACAAAAAATTTAATCCTAGGAAATTAAAAGTTGAAGAGGTATATCTAATTGCAAATTATAAAGTAGATTTTGCTAATATTAATTATAAGAAACATTTATATACTGTAGCGCTTATTAATAGTTTTATTTTAGCTTTTACTTTAGTAATGGTACAAATAGTAAATGGAGTATTTTGGCAAATATTTATTTCTATTTTTATATTAATTCCATTAATATTTATATTCTATATGTTACTTGGTAAATATTATCAAAAGAAAGGATTGACAAAAAATGTATAATTATAGAGAAATTGAAAAGAAATGGCAAAAGTATTGGGAAGAAAATCAAACATTTAAAACTGATATTTGGGATTTTAGTAAACCTAAATTTTACGCTCTAGATATGTTTCCATATCCATCAGGAGTAGGATTACATGCAGGACACCCAGAAGGCTATACTGCAACCGATATAGTATCTCGTATGAAAAGAATGCAAGGCTATAATGTATTACATCCAATGGGATTTGATTCATTTGGATTACCAGCTGAACAATACGCTATTAAAACTGGTAATCGCCCAGATGAATTTACTAAAAAAAATATTGCGACTTTCAAAGAACAACTAAAATTATTAGGTTTTTCTTACGATTGGGATAGAGAAGTATCTACTTGTGATCCTAAATTTTACAAATGGACTCAATGGATTTTTAAAAGATTATTTGAAAGTGGTTTAGCTAAATATATTGATATGCCTGTAAATTGGTGTGAAGAATTAGGAACAGTACTTGCAAATGATGAAATAATTGATGGAAAAAGCGAAAGAGGGGGATACCCAGTTGTTCGTAAAAATATGAAACAATGGGTAATTGATATACCTAAATATGCAGAAAGGTTACTTGAAGGATTAAATGAAATTGATTGGCCTGAATCTACTAAAGAAATGCAAAGAAATTGGATTGGTAAATCAATCGGGGCAGAAGTTACTTTTAAAGTAGCTAATACCGATAAGTCTTTTGTAGTTTTTACTACACGTTGTGATACCTTATTTGGAGCTACTTATTGTGTATTATCACCAGAACACGTTTTAGTAGATCAAATTACTACTAAAGAACAAAAATCCAAAATAGAAAAATATAAACAAGAATGTGCTTCTAAATCAGAATTAGAAAGAACTGATTTAAATAAAGAAAAAACTGGAGTATTCACAGGAGCTTATGCAATTAATCCGGTTAATAATAAAGAAATCCCAATTTGGATTAGTGATTATGTTTTATCAACCTATGGTACAGGAGCAATTATGGCAGTTCCTGCACATGATGAAAGAGATTATGAATTTGCTAAAAAGTTTGACATCCCAATTATTCCAGTATTAGAAGGTGGAGATATTACAAAAGAAGCTTATACTGAAGATGGACTACATATAAATTCTTCATTTTTAGATGGATTAGGTAAAACTGAAGCAATAGATAAAATGATTAATTATTTAGAAGAAAATAAAATAGGTAAAAAACAAATTAATTATCGTTTAAGAGAATGGATTTTTGCTCGTCAAAGATATTGGGGGGAACCAATTCCAGTTGTTCACTATGAAGACGGAAGTATAAAAGCTTTACCTGATAGTGAACTACCACTTATTTTGCCAGAATTAGAAGATTATAGTCCAAGTAAGTCAGGCGCTTCACCATTAAATAAAGCTACTGATTGGGTTAATATTACAGTTGATGGTAAAAAAGCATTAAGAGAAACTGCCACTATGCCTGGAAGTGCTGGATCTAGTTGGTATTTTTTAAGATATATTGATCCGGATAATGATAAAGAAATTGCCAATAAAAAATTATTAGAACATTGGATGCCAGTTGATTTATATATAGGTGGACCAGAACATGCAGTAGGGCATTTATTATATTCTAGAATGTGGAATAATTATTTATATGATAAGGGAATTGTTCCAGTAAAAGAACCTTTTAAAAAATTGGTACATCAAGGTATGATATTAGGTGAAAATGGAATTAAAATGGGTAAAAGATACCCAGAATATGCAATTAATCCTAACGATATAGTAAGAGATTATGGTGCAGATACATTAAGACTTTATGAAATGTTTATGGGACCATTAGAAGCAGACAAACCATGGAGTACCAAAGGAGTAGAAGGGGCTAAAAAATTTTTAGATAGAATATATAGATTATATACAGAAGAAAATAAACAATATGGTCCAAATAAAAATCTTGATAAAATCTATCATCAAACTGTTAAAAAAGTAACACAAGATTACGAAAGTTTAAACTTTAATACTGCAATAAGCCAAATGATGATATTCATTAATGCAGCATATAAAGAAACTACTATACCAGTAGAATATCTAGAAGGATTTATAAAACTTTTAAATCCAATTGCGCCACATATTACAGAAGAAATTTGGAAAGAAGTTTTAGGACACAATAATACAATAGCCTATGAATCATGGCCAACTTTTGATGAAAGTAAAATAGTTGAAACAGAAAAAGAAATAGGAGTTCAAGTAAACGGTAAAGTACGTGCAACTATAAAAATAAATGACCGTATGACTGAAGAAGAAATTAAAAATTTAGCGCTTCTTGAAGAAAATATTAAAAGACATACTTGTGATAAAACAATTGTTAAAATTATTGTAATAAAAAATAAAATAGTAAATATAGTAGTTAAATAGTTAAAAGCGATGTTAGTTTACATCGCTTTTATAAAAAGAAATTTGGTCCATCGTTATAAGAAGAGTTATCGCTATAATATTGTTCTTGATTAACTTTAGTAGTAGCTTTTTCAGTTACATTTGTACTTGTATTAGTACTAGTATAATTAGCCTCTTGTATTGTAGAATCAGTTTTTTTATCATCTTTATTTATCTCATTTACCAATCTAAACATAGTTTTCATATTATTAAAAATAGGTTTTACTTGATAAAAAGCTGGTATTGCTTGATTAATAATTCCCAAAGTTTTTTGTGTATTAGTTAAAAGGCTAGACCAGTTTATTCCTTGTTTTACCGCACCACCAAGACCATAAGCTCCGTACGGAGAAATTCCTCTATTAAACATAAGTAATCCCCCTTACCACATTATATGTTTTATGTAAAATTAAGTTACTTTCTAAAAATTTATTTAAAAAAATTAACTAATATGATATACTATTTAATAGTTAGAATAGGAGAGGGGCATTTTATGAAAATATTAAAAGCAATTGGTAGTTTTATTGTGGCAATATTTAAAAACTTTTTCCTAGGTATAGCTGCAGTTTTTTATTTTTTATTTAGTCTTATTAAATACTTTTTTGTAGGTATTATCTTTATTTTGAAGAAAATTTTTATAAGAAAGCCTAAAAAGAAAGTTAATAACAAACCTAAAAAAACTAAAGTAATTAAAGGTGAAAACAATTTAAATAATGAAACTAAAGAATTAATTGAAAAAATGACTTTAAAAGATAAAGCTAAAAAAGCGAAAGAAAAAACACGTTTAGCAGAAAAACGAGAAAAAGAAAAATATAAAAAAATGAATGGTAGTATTATAGGGGGTATTGCTAAAAACAAGAAAAATCATCAAGAAAATAAAAAAGAAGTTATGTTAATGAATTTTGGAGAAGAAGATACTGCTAAAAGTGATAAAAAACAAACGTATATATATGAAGCTAAAGATGCAGATGGAAAATATATTAAAGGTAAATTTGACGCTTTTTCAAAAGTAGATGTACATTCATTCCTTATAAATGAAGGCTATGAGGTTTATTCCATTAAAACCTCTAAATGGATTAACTTTCTATATGGAAGTAGCAGTATTAATGCACCTAAATATTCTAAAAAAGAATTAGTATTCTTTTTAACTCAATTATCAACATATTTAAGAGCTGGAATTTCACTAATTGACTCACTTAGAATTTTTTCAAATCAAGAAAAAAAGGCTAATAAGAAAAAAGTAATGCAATCAATTGTTTACGAATTAGTAATGGGAGAATCGTTTTCTAATGCATTAGATAAACAAGGTAAAGCTTTCCCAAGGTTATTAATTAATATGATTAAAACCGCAGAAATGACAGGAGAATTACCAGAAACTTTAGATGATATGGCTGATTATTATGATTCGTTAGAAAAAACAAGAAAGCAAATGATAAGTGCGATGATGTATCCTTCTATTGTATTTGTTATGTCAATCGCAATCGTTACTTTTATAATGCTTTATGTAGTTCCACAATTTGTAGATATATATAGTGGAATAGGAGCAGAAATACCAGCTATCACTCAATTTATAATCAATCTTAGTAATTTCTTAGGTAAGTATTATTTGTATATTTTCTTAGGAATAGCGGGAATTATTGTTTTACTAGTTTATCTTTATAAAAAGATTAAATTATTTAGAACTATGGTTCAATATATAACGATGAAATTACCTATAATTGGTAAAATAATTATATATAACGAAATTACTACTTTTACTAAAACTTTTGGTTCACTTTTAAATCATAATGTTTTTATAACTGATAGTATGGAAATTTTAAGTAAGATAACTAATAATGAGATTTATAAAATGATTATATACGATACTATTACTAATCTTTCTAAGGGTGAAAGTATTTCTGCTTCATTTAAAGATCATTGGGCATTTCCAGATGTAGCTTACGAAATGCTTTTAACAGGAGAAAGAACCGGAGAACTAGGTAAAATGATGAATAAAGTTTCAGTTTTCTATCAAGAACAACATGCAGCTTTAGTTACTCAAATGAAAAGTTTAATTGAACCAGTAATGATTGCTTTTTTAGCTTTTCTAGTTGGTGGTTTACTACTTGCAATTGTTATACCAATGTTTAGTTTATATAATCAAATTTAGGGGGTATTTTATGGTTTGTTTAATTTTCTTTATATTTGGGTTAGTTTTTGGATCTTTCTTTCAAGTAGTTGCTTTAAGACTTCCAGAAGGAAAATCTATTATTAATCCTCCATCTCATTGTGAGAAGTGTAATAAAAAATTAAAATGGTATGAGCTTATCCCGGTTATTTCATATCTAATTCAATTGGGAAAATGTAGAAATTGTAAAACACATATATCAATTAAATATCCAATATATGAATTATTAACAGGAATTCTATTTAGTTTGTGTTATATAGTTTTTGGATTAAGTGTAAACGTAATAATACCTATTACGTTTGTTTCAATTTTAATAATAGTAATAATTAGCGATATTGAATACATGATCATTTCAGATGAAGTTTTAATATGTGGAAGCATTCTAATACTTATAGAAACTTTAATATTAAATGGAGTTTTCTCATTTTTATTAGCTATATTTTATGGCGTTCTTTGTTTTTGTTTTATGTATTTAATAAAATGGATTGGAGATTTTATTTTTAAAACTGAATCATTAGGTGGGGGAGATATAAAATTATTTTTCTTTTTTGGCTTGGTTTTTCATATTAAAACAGCTATTGTAATAATATTTTTGGCATCTTTTATTGCGCTTCCTTATGCTATTATTACAATGATAAGAAAAAAAGATAATATTGTCCCTTTTGGACCATTCCTTTCTATAACTGCAATTATTTTACTACTTTTAAAATTTACTAGTGTATCATTATTAGATTTAATAAATTATCTTGTATAAAAATATTTAAAAATCTCAAATTTTCTGATATACTAGATATAATAGGGGCGTGATATTAGTGAAACAAAAAGGTCAAGCCTTAGTAGAATTTGTTATTGTTTTACCAGTACTAATTATGATACTTTTTGCCACTATTGATTTCGGAGTAATAATATATAACAAAAGTAAGCTTGAAAGTAAATTAAATGATGTTATTAATATGATACAAAATAATGAAACAGAAGAAGAAATTATTTCGTTTATAAATCAAGATACTAGTAAGAAAGTTACTTATAGAATAGTTACTAATGGTAAGTATAAAGAGGTAAGACTATTCACTTCAGTAGATATCATAACTCCTGGATTAAATTTGTTATTAGATAGTCCATACAAGATAAAGGTGAGTAGGGTAGTATATGATAAATAATAAAGGTCAAACTTTAATAGTGTTTGTAGTATTTTTACCATTATTAATAATTATTATGGCTACTGTAATAGATATAACTACTATGTATCAAAATAAAAATAAATTAGATGAAATTAATAAGATGGTTATTTCTTTATCATTAGAAAAACTTGAAAATAAGAATTTAGAAAGTGAAATAAAAGAGTTAATACTTAAAAATGATGATAAAATAATTATTGATAATATTAAAATTGGTACTAATCAAATTAATATTAATTTTCATAAAAATATAGAAAGTACTTTTGGAAAAATAATAGGAATAAAAGAATATAAAATTGTATCTAAGTATGAAGGTACAATATTAGATAATAAAAAAGAATTAAAAAAGGGTTAGAAGGTGATTACATGCCTAAAATTAAAAAAGCCAAAACAATTTGTATAACTTCTACAAAAGGTGGAGTAGGAAAAACTACAGTATTGCTTAATCTTGCTGCTACTTATCACTTATTAGGTAAAAAAGTTTTAATAATAGATTTAGATCTATATGGTGGAGCACTCGCTCTTGCTTTAAATTTAAAAAATAAAAAGACTGTTTATAATGTAGTTGATGACATGATGAATAATAGATTTATGCATATTGATGATTATATATATAATTACATTGAAGGTATTGATGTAATATGCGCACCTAAAGACCCAAGACAAGCCATGAAAGTAGAAGCTAAATATATTGATTTACTTTTATACAATGTAGAAAGTAAATATGAAGTGATTTTAATAGATACTACCCATATTTTAACTGAAATAAATCTTACTATTATGGATAGTGCTTATAATACTTTGTTTGTAGTAACTAATGATCCAGTAGATCTTAAAAACACTAAATCAATAATTTCTATTTTTAATGATAATCAAATTAATAACTATAAAATATTGTACAATAATTCTAGAGATACTGGAAAAGATTACTTTACTACATTTGATATTAAAACCGTAATTGGCTCTAATATTGATTATACTATTTCTAAAAATTTTTATATTAAAGATATAGATAATTATACAATTAATGGAAAAATTTTACTATTAGATAAAAAAATTCAAAAAGCCAAAAGAAAAGATTTTCAAAATTTTAAAAATATGGCACTTGACCTAATAAAAGATAAGAAGGTGAAATAATGCCTAAAAAAACTTTAACAGAAGCTTTTGATATAAAGCCTAAACAAAATAAAATAAGTATTTTATCTGATTATGAAGTTTTTCCAAACAAAGTTTTACTTGATAGTTTGAGAAATCAAATTATTCAAAATATTATTGATGATAAAATTCCCAAAGATAAAATTTTAAAAGATTATATTAATGATGAAATAGATAAAACATTGGAAGGATACGATCTATCTAATTTAGCACGTGCCCATATTTACAATTTAATTGAAAATGAAATTAATGGTTATGGACCAATTACTGAGTTACTAGAAGATGGGAATATTACTGAAATAATGGTAAATGGACCAAATGAAATATATATTGAAATTAATGGGAAAGTAGTTAAAGATGATTCGGTTTCTTTTATTAATAATGATCATATTTTAAGAACTATACAAAGAATGGTTCAACCTCTTGGTAGAACGATTGATGCTTCAAATCCAATGGTAGATTCAAGACTACCAGATGGCTCTAGAATTAATGCAATTATTCCACCATTATCTTTAAAAGGTCCAGTTTTAACTATTCGTAAATTTAGAAAAAACATGACTAGTATTGATGATTATTTACGTAGTGGTACCTTAACTCCATATATGGCTAGATTTTTAGAAGCTTGCGTAGAAGCTAATTTAAATATAATAGTTAGTGGAGGAACTGGTGCTGGTAAAACTACACTTCTAAATATTTTATCTAGTTTTATTCCAGATGATCAAAGAATAATCACAATTGAAGATGCTGCTGAATTAAAACTGGAACAAAATCATGTTATTAGTCTTGAAACTCGTCCAGAAAACTATGAAAATCAAGGAGAAATTACTATTAGAGATTTAGTAATTAACTCTCTTAGAATGAGACCAGATAGAATAATTGTAGGAGAAGTAAGAGGAAAAGAAGCTTTTGATATGCTTCAAGCTATGAATACTGGTCATGATGGTTCATTAACTACAATGCACGCTAATTCTCCAATAGATGCTTTAAATAGATTAGAATCAATGGTATTAATGGCAGGATTAGATATACCAGTAAGTGCGATTAGAGAATATATATTTAATGCAATTGATTTAGTAGTACATATTGAAAGACTTGGAGATGGTAGAAGAAAAATAACTTCTATTAGCGAGATTACTGAAATTAAAAATGGAGTTTTAAAACTTCAAGAAATCTTTGCATTCCGTCAAAAAGGTCTTACTTCAAACGGAGAAGTAGATGGAGAGTTTATTCTTTATAATTATATTCCAAAAGTATATGAAAAAATTACTTCAAAAGGAATCAAAAACTTAAAAGATATTTTTGGTAAGTAGGTGATACTTATGGGAAATAACATTAATATCCCTTTATTTATATTGCAGATAATAATAATAGTAATACTTATAATAATTTTAATACAAGTATTACTATTTAGGCATGCTGCAAACTTAGAAAAGCGAATTGGAAGATATTCTGTTGAACCCTTAAATAATAATGTTGAATCTTTTTTTGATAAAGGAATAAATTTATATAATAAATTAATTAAAGCTTTAAATAAAATATTTAACCATTCTTATTTTCTTAAAAAAATAGCTTCTAAATATAATAAATATATTCCATATTCCAAAAAAAATGTAGTAGATCCTATGGATTATGTCTCTTCAAAACTTGTTTTAACTATTTTTCTATTTTTAGTTACTCTTTTATTTAACGTATTACAATATAGAAATTTTAGTATACTACAAATATTTATAATTTTAGTAGGTGGCTTCTTTACCATTGATATCGTTTTATTTTTTAAAAACTATAAAAGAAAGAAAAAAATTGATGAAGATATTTTAAAAGCTATAATTATATTGAATAGTGCTTTCAAAAGTGGACGTACTACTATGCAAGCTATTGAAATAGTAAAACATGAGTTATCTGGACCTATAGGTGAAGAATTTAATAGAATGTATATTGATATTTCTTTTGGATTAGAATTAGATATTGTTTTTGAAAGATTTGCTAAAAGAATTAATACTGAGGATGTTAAATATATAACAGCTTCTCTTACCATTTTAAATAAAACTGGGGGAGATATTGTTAAAGTATTTTCTTCAATAGAAAAATCTTTCTTTAATAGAAGAAAATTAAAAAACGAAATGAAAACTTTAACTGCTTCTTCTGAAATTATGTTTAAAGTATTAGTAAGTGCTCCATTTATAATTTTTCTTATAATTTTCTTCTTAAATCCAAGTTACTTTACTCCTTTATATACTACAGAAATAGGACTAGTTATCACTGGACTAATTATAATTATATTTGTACTTTATGTATATTTTGTTAAAAAAACAATGAGAATTAAGGTGTAATGATGAGAAAAGAATTTCCTTTAGCGCGTAAAGTATATACTAAAAAGTCCATTGAAAAAACTAAGAGTAAAGTAGAAATGTTAGGTATATATAATAAAATTGATCCTATAGTATTTTTAAATATTAGACTTATTACTACAATAATATTATTTTTTGTATTACTTTATTTAGTTCCCGATTATGGTTATATTTATGCTCCTCTTATGAGTGTACTTTATTACTTGGGAATTTATTATATAGTAATTGATTATAGAATTAAAAAGCGAATTAGCAAGCTTGAAGCTGAAGCAGTAAACTTTTTTGAAGTTTTAACTTTATCTGTTGAAACGGGTAGAGATTTAAAAAGTGCTTTAGAAATTACTTGTGATAATATTGATAGTGAGTTATCTAACGAATTCAAAAAAACTTTAAATGAAATGAATTACAGTAAAAGTTTAGATGAAGCTTTAGATGACATGAGAAAAAGAATACCATCTGATAATATTAACAATATTATTTTAAATATTAGTCAAACTAATATTTTTGGTGGTAATATTATTGATACAATGTATAATCAAATTGATTTTTTAGCAGATAAAAGAATTCAAAGTATTAGAGGACAAATAGGTAAACTTCCAATTAAAATTAGTATTTTATCAGTTATCTTTTTTATACCACTAATGTTATTAATTGTTTTAGGACCTATTATTGTCACAATTATTACTGGATAAATAAAGAAGTTTTTATGAGTTATTTTAAAAACTTCTTTTCGTTTGTAAAATAAAATTAAATTTATTGAAATAAATTTGAAAGAATGTTAAAATTAATAATAGAATAGGGGAATATTAAATGGTAGAAGCGAAAATTGATACTGATAAGAAAATATTTTTTGTTTTAATTCTTTTGTTACTAGTATTTGGAATTCAAAGAGCTTATGCATATTTTAGTGCGAAAAGTAATACTTCAACGCAAACAATAAATACAGCTTCTTTTGAGGTTGAAGTAGCTAACAACGGTATATTAAGAGCTACTAATATTGTCCCTATAAATACCGTTGAAATGAAAGAAAAAGCTACTGCGCTTCCATTTACTGTTAAAAATACTGGTGATACAGATTTTACAGCTACTATTAATTTTAATATAGAATCTATTAGCGAGGAATTAAAAACTTCTGATTTTAAATGGGCTTTATATGAAGATGATAATGAAATAGCTGTTGGATCTTTTCTTAACGTTTCTAGTGCGATTAAACTTAAAGATAATATTTCAATATCAGCTAATACATATAAAGATTATACTTTTTACGTTTGGATAGAAGAAACTGGAATTAAACAAGATGAACTTCAAAATAAATCTTTAAAAGGAAAAATAACAGTAAATGCTAATCAATAAGAATAAAGGGTGATTTGCTATGTATGATTTAGGTAAGCAGTTTGTTTTTGACATGTCACATGGCAAAGCAAATGATGCAAATATTATAAAAGGGAATAAGTATAGATTTACTATTCTAACTGAAAGATTAATTAGATTTGAATATAGCGAAACTGGAGAATTTGTTGATGAAATTACTTCTTTTGCCTGGTATAGAGATTTTCCTAAATGTGAATTTAGTGTTAAGCAAGATGATAAATATTTAGAAATAACTACTCCATATTTTAAGGTGGAATATCAAAAGGAAAGAGGTTTTATAGGTCCTAAAACTTTTCCAGGAGCATACCTTAGGGTTACTTTAGAAAATGCAGATAGAGTTTGGTATTATGGCCATCCTGAAGTAAGAAATTATGGTGGAAGTAATGTTTCACTAGATGATTTTACAGGAGATTTAAAACTTGATAACGGACTTTATTCAGCTGATGGTTTTGCTTCTATTGATGATTCTGATAGTTTGATTTTTGATGAAAAAGGAGTTTTAGTTCCTAAAAAAAGCAAATCTACAGATATATATTTATTTGCCTATAGAAAAGATTTTGGACTTTGCCTAAAAGATTATTTTACATTAACTTCACTTCCTCCAATGATTCCTCGTTATGCGTTTGGTAATTGGTGGAGTAAAATGGCTAACTATAATAAAGCTGATATTGTAGATTTAATAGATAAGTTTAAAAAAGAAGAAATACCTATTTCTATTCTATTATTAGATAATACTTGGCATATTAAAAATGAGAGTGGTACTGGTTTTACCTTTGATCATGATCTATATGAAAATCCAAAAGAATTAGTAGATTTTGTCCACTCTAATAATATTGTATTAGGAGTAAATATTGATCCTTCCTTTGGAATTTATCCAAGTGAATATAACTATGATAAAGCTTGTCAATATTTAGGTGTTCCAAAAGGAAACATAATTAATTTTGACCCTAATTCCCCAAGATTTATTGATGTTTATTTAAAATTATTTATACATGTAATTGAAAGTTATGGGGTAGATTTTTTTTGGATAGATTATAAACCTACTAAAAATGATCTAATTAATTTATTTTTACTTGATCATTATCATACTATGGATATGGAAAGGATAATGAACAAAAGACCATTAATTTTAACTAGAAATGCCAAAATAGCTCCTCATAGATATCCAATTAATTATTCAGGAAGAACTATATCTAGTTTTAATACACTTAAAAATTTACCTTTTTATAATTCCTCAAGTGCGAATTCCGGAATATCTTTTTGGAGTCATGATATTGGAGGCTTTTATAAAGGAATTGAAGATAAGGAATTATATTTAAGATATATTCAATTAGGAGTTTTTTCACCAATACTTAGATTTTCTTCAATTGAAGGTAAATATTATAAAAAAGAGCCATGGAAACAGGATTATAAAACTTTAGAAATTACTCGTGATTATTTACAGTTACGTCATAGACTTATTCCTTATATATATTCTGAAAGTTATAAATACCATAAGACTGGAAAACCTTTAGTAACACCAATTTATTATAAAGTTCCTGAAATGTATGATGATGAAAAGGTTAGAAATCAATATTATTTTGGTGAAGAAATGTTAATAGCGCCTATTGTAACTAAAAAAGAAGAAGTTATGAATAGAGTAATTCATAGATTTTATTTACCTGAGGGAGTATGGTATGATTTTAAAACTGGAAAGAAATTTCCTGGTAATAGGGATTATATATCTTTTTATAAAGATGAAGATTATCCAGTATTTGTAAATGAAGGGGGAATTATAGTATTATCTAATCAAAATGTCAATAGTACTAGAGTTCCTAATAGCTTAGAAATTCAAATTTTCCCTGGTAAAAATAATACATATTATTTATATGAAGATGATGGTATTACTACTCTTTATAAAGAAGGATACTATTTAGTAACTTCTATTGATTATAATTATAGAGAAAATAATTATACAGTTATTATTAGGCCAGTTGAAGGAAAAACAGGCATTATTCCTGAAAAAAGAGATTATAAAATTAGATTTAGAAATGTTAAAAAAGCTGATGACGTAATAGTATATATAAATGATAAAGAGGTTATTCCTAATACTTATGTAGATGATACTGATTTTATTGTAGAAGTAAAAGAGGTTCCTACAATTGGACAATTAACTATTAATTGTAAAGGAAAAAATATTGAAATAGATGCAGTTAGACTAATTAATGAAGATATTGATTCTATTATTTCTGATATTCCAATTGAGACTTTGATGAAAGAAAAAATTAGTGAAATAATGTTTAGTGAATTACCTATTAAAAAGAAAAGAATCGCTATTAGAAAATTAAAAAAAGAGAAAATAGATGATTTATTTATTAGATTATTTTTAAGACTATTAGAATATGTTGAAACTACGACAAAAAGTTAAATAATTTAATTTTTTGTCTTTTTAGATTTAATAGTTTAAATATAAAGCTTTTTGTGTTAATATATTTACAAGCAAAAAAGTTACATAAATTTAGATAATATTTATCTATTGTTTGCAAATTAACTAAAATATAGTACAATATATAAGAAAGGATGATTTTTAATGATATTAGATGAAACTAAAACTAAAATGAACAAAGCTATTGAAAATTTAAAACATAGATTTACTACAGTAAGAGCGGGTAGAGCTAATCCTGCATTAGTTAACGATATTAAAGTTTCTTATTATGGAGTAGATACTCCGATACTACAACTTGCTACTATTTCTATTCCAGAAGCTAGACAATTATCTATTAAACCTTTTGATAAATCTTGTCTTAAAGATATAGAAAAAGCTATTTTTGAAGCTAATTTAGGTATTACTCCTACAAATAATGGGGAAATAATAATAATAACTATTCCTGAACTTACTGAAGAAACAAGAAGAAATTATGTTAAACAAGTTAAAGCAATGGCTGAAGAAGCAAAAATTGCACTTAGAAATATTAGACAAGACGCTAATAAAGATATCAAAAATGAAGAATTAGCAGAAGATGAAGAAAAAAGAATGCAAGATGACATTCAAAACTTAATTAATGAATTTAATAAAGAAGTAGATAAACTTTTAAAAGAAAAAGAAAATGAATTAATGAGTGTATAACTAGAATTATAAGATTGTAATTCTAGTTTTTTTATAAAAAATGCTATTCAAACTTTAAAAAATGTGTTACAATTATTCTCGTAATAACTTATGGGCTGTTAGCTCAGTTGGTAGAGCAACTGACTCTTAATCAGTGGGTCTAGGGTTCAAGTCCCTAACAGCTCACCATAAAGTAATTAAAAGCTCTTATAATTTTATAAGAGTTTTTATTTTATAAATAATATATATGTGATATAATTAGCTATATAAAGTGTTAGAGGAGATTTTATGAAAAAGTTTTTATTAACGCTAATATTATGTGGAATTACTATAACTTTTACTACATCCTGTAGTAAAGAAAATAAAGTTACTTTACAAGAATTACACGATGTTAATAATAAGATAAATGAATACTTTTCTTTGCATCATAAATATAACAATTTAAGCTTTAATTATGTAGATGAAGCTAATAGAAGAGTTGTTGTAGGATTACTAAATAATAGTCAAAAAGAACAAGAAAAATTTAAACAACTTGTAATTGATTCTCCATACATTGTATTTGTTAAAGGAGAAAGTTTAACCACTGAAAATGAAAGAGGTAAAATATGAAGAAATTTTTAACGATTTTAATAATAATTATTGTTGCATTACTTATAACTTTTTTTACTTTTGAACAAATGAGTTGGTATCATTTTGGAGATTTTCCAACAAAAGTAGTTTTAATTAGATTAATAATATTTTTTATAATTGTTTTAACTATTTTATTAGGAATAGCCTTTTTAATTCATAAATTTAAGAAGTAATTAATAGATTAATTTATAATTAGTCTATTTTTTTATTTTCACATATTTAAAGTCATGGTATAATTATTATATTGGAGGGCAATATGAAAGTATTAACAATTAAAGAACCCTGGGCGTCTCTTATAATTGAGGGATACAAAAAATATGAATTTAGAAGTTGGAAGACTAAATATAGAGGAAAAATATTAATTCATGCAGGTATGAGTTTAGAAAAAGATATGTTAAAACGTTTTGAAAATTATAATATTAACTGCAGTAAAGGTGAGATTATTGGAGAAGCAGAAATAGTGGATTGTATTTTAGTTGATAAAGCGTTTAATGATAAACTTAAAAAGATAGATCCTGTTGTTTATGGTAGAAGTAATCATGTAGAAACTTATGCTTGGAAATTAGAAAATGTCAAAAAATATGATACTAAAATACCTATAAAAGGTAAATTAGGTTTATGGAATATAGATAGGGATGACTTAAGTGAAGCAATATTATAACGAAAATATAATAAGTGATTTAATAAAGTATGATTTTTTAGTATATAGTAATAATCTTAGTGAATGGTTGGAAATTGTAAAACCAATATTAGAAAATGAAGAATTTCAAAAAAGAAAATTATTTATTCATCACGAAGAAGAAAGTTTATTTGACCATTCTGTTTTAGTTTCATTTAAAGCTTTTTTATTAGCAAAAAAATTTAAGGCTGATGTAAAAAATTGTGCGATTGCAGGCCTTTTACACGATTTTTATACTGAAGCATGGCAATATTCTGAAAAATTAGAACTACTTGAAGAAAAATATAGAAGAGCCTTTTTACCAGGTTATAAATCTCCATCTTTTTTTAAAAAACATGGATTTACCCATCCAAATGTAGCTTTAATAAATTCTAATATATATTTTAATAAAATAATAAATAAAAGAATAGAAGATGCAATTGTAAAACATATGTTTCCTTTATCTTTATTTACTAAATATAAAATTCCTAAATATAAAGAAAGTTGGATAGTTACTTTAGCAGACAAAATTGTCTCTTTTAATAATTTTCCTAAAATACAAGAGTTACCAAAGTACTGTGGCCTAGTAAAAAGAAAATTAAAAAAGCTTTAGTTTTTCTTATAAATTTTATGTTATACTTATAGTAGGTGAAGTTATGAAAAAGATAGTAAAAATAATAATACTTGTTCTTGTATTAATATTAGTAGGTTTTGGAAGTTATTTTCTTAGTAGAAAAATAACAGAAAACTATATAAATGAAAATTTAGTAGTTAAAGATATTAAAATTAAAGATTTTATTGATAAATTTAACGATAATTTAAAAAAAGAAAATATTAGTGAAAAATTAGAATTAGGAAATACTATAGCTTTTAATAAAACTTTCTGGTTAGAATTAACAGATAATATTGATATCGCAGTTTTAGTAGATGAAGAAAAAGAAAAGAAAGAAGATAGTATTGTAAGAATTACAGCACTTTCTTATGATTCAAAACTTGAAAAAACTAAAGAATACGAAAAATATTTAAAAGTATTGATTAAGACTAACAATGATAAATTAAGTTCAAAAGAAATAGAAAAAATAATTGATAAAGCTAGTGATATGAGTAAAGCTACAGATAAAAATGATACGAAAACTTCTCCTACTTATGATTATAAAGGTTTAGGAGTAGATAAAACAATTACTAGTAATGATAATGCATATAGAATTGCAAGATATAAATAGGAGGGATTTATGCAAAATAATGAAGTAATTGGTAATAGAGTACCAATAAATAAGGATAATCCATCAATCAAAAGAGATTTAGAAAAGTGTATAGATTGTGGAATATGTAAAAATATTTGTTCTTTAAAAACGGGTATTAAATATAAAAGTGGACAAACTATTAATAATGAATGTATAAATTGTGGAGCTTGTCTTTTAAACTGCCCAATGACTGCAATTACTCCACAATATAGCTATAAAAAAGTTTTAGAAGAGTTAGATAATACTGATAAAATTGTAATAGTATCTACTTCTCCTTCAGTAAGAGTATCTCTTGGTGAAGCATTTGGAATGGAAGCTGGAAGCTTTGTAGAAGGTAAGATGATTACTGCCCTAAAAACATTAGGATTTAACTATGTTTTAGACACAACCTTTGGAGCTGACCTTACTATAATGGAAGAAGCAAACGAATTAGTAGATAGAATTATAAATAATAAATCACTACCAATGTTTACTAGTTGTTGTCCTGCTTGGGTAAAACATTTAGAAATTAATTACCCACAACTTCTACCACATCTTTCTTCCTGCAAAAGTCCTATTGGAATGCAAGGCGCAATTATAAAAACTTATTTTAGTAAATTAAATAATATTGATCCTAAAAAAATAGTTAATGTAGCACTTACCCCTTGTGTTGCCAAAAAAGCAGAAATTGTACGCGAAGAAATGAATGATAGTAGTAAATATAATGAAATTTCTACATTAAAAGATATGGATTATGTAATAACTACTTCAGAATTTGCACTTATGTTAAAAGAAAAAGGAATTGATTTTAGCAATTTAGAAGATGGAAAATATGATTCTTTATTATCTAAAGGAAGTGGTGCTGGAGTATTATTTGGTGCTAGTGGAGGAGTAATGGAAGCAGCTATAAGAACTTGTTATAATATTCTTACTGGGCTTGATCCAAAAGAAAAACTATTAACCTTTGAAAAAGTTCGTGGAATGGATAATGTTAAAGAAGCAAGTATAACGATAGGTGATAAAGACCTTAAAGTAGCTGTAATTCATGGCCTAGATAATGTTAAACCATTCTTAGAAGAAATACAAGCTAATAAATCAAATTATAGCTTTATTGAAGTAATGAATTGTACTGGAGGTTGTATTGGTGGAGCTGGACAAATTAAACCACCAATTAGTGATCAAAAAGAAGTAATACAAAAAAGAATGCAATCTCTTTATGTAGATGATAATTCATCAGAAATTAAATGTAGTTATCAAAATAAAGATATACAAAAAATTTATCAAGATTTTCTAAATAAACCACTTAGTGATTTATCAGAAGAATTATTACATACTTCATATTATGACAAATCTGAATTAAAAGAAAAAGAAGTGAATTACAATTAACATTAATTGTAATTTTTATTTAATAAAAAACTAAAAAGTGTTATAATTTATTAGAGTAAAGGAGGTTATCCATGGATAAAATTGATAAAAAAGTTATTAGATATAATCCAGATTCAGTTCATGGATTATCTTCTAGTGAAGTTAAAAATAGAATTGAAAATAATCTAGTAAATTTTGATACTTCTGTTAAAACTAAAACTATTCCTCAAATAATTCAAACTAATTTGTTTACGTTGTTTAACTTATTAAATTTAATATTAGCGCTTGCTATTATTTTAGTTAATTCATATAAAAATCTATTATTTTTAGGAGTAGTCTTAAGTAATATTGTAATTAGTACTTTACAAGAAATTCATGCAAAAAAAACTATTGATAAACTTTCTTTAATTGCAGCTACAAAAGTTAAAGTTATTAGAGATGGAATCCAAAAAGAAGTTGCTATTAATGAAATTGTTTTGGATGATGTAATTGCTTTAAAATCTGGTAATCAAGTAGTTGTAGATTCTAAAGTATTAAGTGGAGAATGTGAAGTAAACGAAGCTTTTATAACAGGGGAATCAGAACCTGTTGTAAAAAAAAGAGGAGACATGATTTTATCTGGAACTTTTATTGTATCTGGAGAAGTAAAAGCAAAAGTAGAACATATAGGGTTGGATAATTATACTTCTTCTATTTCTAAAGAAGCTTCATATATTAAAAAAACTAATTCTGTAATTTTAAAATCATTAAATCAAGTTATTAAATATATCTCTATTGCTATAATACCTATCAGTATATTATTATTTAATAATCAACTTCATATAGAAGGAAATACTTTACAAAATGCAGTAATAAATACAGTTGCCGCTTTAATTGGAATGATTCCAGAAGGACTTATTTTACTTACTAGTACCGTTTTTGCAGTAAGTGTTATTAGACTTGCTAAATATAACGTTTTAATTCAAGAATTATATTGTTCTGAAACTTTAGCTCGTGTTGATGTGCTTTGTTTAGATAAAACAGGAACGATAACTTCTGGAATAATGGAAGTTTTTGATGTAATTCCAATAGATAAAAAATATCAAAATGAAATTAATGATTCACTATGTGCACTTACTAATGTTTTAGATGATGACAATGCTACAATGAATGCTATCAAAAAAATATTTAATATTGATTTAAATTGGAAAGCTAAAAAAGTAATACACTTTTCTTCTCAAAGAAAATGGTCTGGAGCTTCATTTAATGACAAAAGTTATATTTTAGGCGCTCCAGAAGTGATTTTAAAAGATGAAAAACTACTAAATAAAATTAATCAGTATTCTAAGGAAAATAGAGTGGTTTTACTAGCATCTTCTCCTTCCAAATTAACTACTGAATTACCAGAAGATATTAAACCATTAGGGATAATTTTAATTAGAGATAAAGTTAGAAAAGAAGCTAGTAAAACTTTAGAATATTTTAAAGAACAAGGAGTTAATATTAAAGTTATTTCTGGAGATAATGTTATTACAGTATCAAATGTGGCTAAAAGGGTAGGGTTAATAGGAGCTGAAAACTATATTGATGCTAGAGAATTAAATACTTATGAAAAGGTTAAAAATGCAGTAGAAACATATACTATTTTTGGTAGAGTATCTCCTTTTCAAAAAAAACAAATTGTTTTAGCTCTTAAAGAAAATGGACATACAGTAGCAATGACTGGTGATGGAGTAAATGATTGTTTAGCACTAAAAGAAGCAGATTGTAGTATTGCGATGGCAGAGGGTAGTGATGCTGCAAGAAATGTCTCAGAATTAGTACTTTTAGATTCTAATTTTGATTCTATGCCTAAAATAGTTGCAGAAGGTAGAAGAACTATCAATAATATTCAAAGATCTGCCACTTTATTTTTAGTTAAAACTTTATATTCTACTTTACTTGCTTTGTTATTCTTATTTATTGATATGAGTTACCCATTTCAACCAATACAACTAACTTTAACTAGTATTGTAACTATTGGGATTCCTTCATTTATATTAGCCTTAGAGCCAAATAAGGAATTAGTAAAAGGTAATTTCTTAATAAATGTTATAAGTAGAGCAATTCCTACAGCGTTAACAATTGTAATAAATATTATAATTGTTATGATAGCTTCAAGTGTATTTAAAATCCATCCAAAAGAAACTTCTACACTTTGTGTTATATTAACTGCTTATACTGGATTTTTACTACTATATAATTTATGTAGTCCATTTAATACAATTAGAAAAATTTTATTTATTTCTATGATTATTTTGTTTTTAGTAGGAATCTTAGGATTGAATAATTTATTCTCATTAACAATGCTTAGTCCATACATGTTATTTTTAATGGTTATATTAATGGGTATATCAATATATATGTTTAGTTTGATGACTAGTTTAACTAATAAATTTATTAAAAAGTATGAAAAAAAGGTTAATAGTATAAAAAACAATTAAATATTGAATTATTTATTACATATTTAATTGTTTTATTCTATTGACATGTAGTTATAATATATTGTATTATAAGTATGCGTTATTAAATTTTAAAGCAATTTTAAAATTTAATATAAAAATGTCATTTTTTACTTGATTTTATCATAATATTATTGTAAAATTAAGTAGTCGTCAAGCAAAAATGGGCCTGTAGCTCAGCTGGTTAGAGCGCACGCCTGATAAGCGTGAGGTCGATGGTTCAAGTCCATTCAGGCCCACCATTTTGTTATTGGCAAACCGATATGGTCCGTTGGTGAAGTGGCTGAACACACATGCCTTTCACGCATGCATTCACGAGTTCGAATCTCGTACGGATCACCATTTGAAATTTAAGGGAGTTTGTTTAATAGCAAGCTCCTTTTACCATTTTGGCTTATGTAGTTTCTTTTTTTCGTAAAATGTGATATAATATAGTAGTTACAGAGGTGAATTATGGACTATTTCAATAAAGATATTGATTACAAATATATAGTTTCCGATATAATGAATAATAGTAACTTTGTTAAACTTGAAAATATCCCACACCACGGAGAAAACCGATTGACACACAGTATTAGAGTTTCTTATTATTCATACAAAATTTCTAAAATGTTAAAACTTGATTACAAACAAACAGCTAGAGCTGCACTTCTACATGATTTTTATTTTGATAGAACTAAAGATTTTACTAAAGTTAAAGATAAAGTTAAACTTTATACTACTGGTCATCCTCTAGATGCCTTAGAAAATGCAAATAATGAGTTTAATTTATCGTTAAAAGAGCAAGATATCATTAAGACTCACATGTTCCCAATTGATTTTAGAATTCCTAAATATTTAGAAGGTTGGGTAGTGAACTTTGTAGATACTTTCGTAAGTGTTTATGAGTTTAGTAAAAAATTTAGATATCAAATTAATACGGTTCTAAATATTTGGTTGATCTTATTTATAAACTTAAAAAAATAGGTTATCTTTTGATAACCTTTTATTTTTATGATATAATTAATATGTTGTCCTCATAGCTCAGTAGGATAGAGCAATCGCCTCCTAAGCGATAGGTCGTTGGTTCAAATCCAATTGAGGACGCCACTTATGAAACTAAGGACTATTTTTTAGTTCTTTTTTTAATAATTTTGAGATATTAATAATTTTTGTCCAATACTTAAGTTATCACTAGTAAGATTATTCAACTTTTTTATTTCACTTACTGTAGTATTAAATTTTCTAGCTAAGCTCCATAAAGTATCTCCTCTAACTACTACATAATTTGTTATATTTTGATTATTTGTTGGAATTAGTAATTTTTGTCCAATACTTAAATTGTTATTCATTAAGTTATTAAGTTTTTTTATAGCATCTACAGTAGTATTAAATCTTTGAGATAATTTCCATAAAGTATCTCCTTTAACTACTGTATATGTAATATTATTACTTGGTGGAATAATATTATTATCTGAACTTGGTATTAATAGTTTTTGACCTATTGTAATTATATTACTAGTAAGATTATTTAAACTTTTTATTTCATCTACAGTAGTATTAAATTTTTGAGCTATCTTCCAAAGAGTATCTCCAGATACAATTTTTATGTAGCATTTTTAAATATAAATATAATATCTACCCGTTTATCTTGATAGATGTAGATCTTCTCAACTAAATTAATTATTAATTCTCTAGTTAGATTATTTAATGATAAAAATTCATTTATATATTTTTCTATTTGTTTATTGTCTATTTTATTTTCTTCTATTTGTTCATTCTTGAGATTATCAATGCTTGATTTATTACTTTCTATTTCTTGCTTTAGGTTTTCACTTATTCTTATATATTGTTCTTCATCAATTATTCCCTTTAATCTATCCATATATGTTTTATCTAGACTTTCAGTTAATTTATTATTAGTAAGTTCCAAACTTTCAATTTGCTTTTTAATCTTTAAACTATTGTCTTCAAACTCTATATTACCAATAGAATCTTTTATCTTACTCTTATCTAAATAACTTTTACACACTTCTCTGATATTATCTAAAACAACGTTTTCTAATGTTTCATAGTTATTTGTATGAGTTGTACATACATGATACTTTGAATATGTTCTATAATAATTACAAGTAGTATAACTTTTACCAGTTTTAGTTTGATACCTAACAGTTATACGATGCTTGCAATCTCCACAATATAAAAGTCCATCAAGTAGGTAAAATCTTTTTTTCTCTGGTCTTTTAACATTTTTTGGTAAAAGTGTTTGAACATAATTAAAAGTATCTCTATCTATGATTGCTTCATGCGTATTTTCTACTATTATAAAATCATTGGGCTTATTTTTAACTGTTTTTTTCAATTTATAATTAATCTTTTTAGTCTTACCTTGAACTGTATCTCCTACATATATTGGATTAGTAAGAATTGCTTTTATAGTGGTATCTACCCATACTCCATATTCTTGTGAAATACAATTTGCATTTATACATTTAGTATTCCAAACATAATTATAATAAGATGCCGGAGTTTTAATTTTTCTTTCGGTAAGATATTGTGCTATATAGTGGTAAGTATTACCTTTAAGTGCTAAATCAAATATTAATTTAATAATTTCTGCTTGTTCTTCATTTACAACTAAATGATTTTTATTATTTGGATCTTTCATATAACCAAAAGAGCATCTACCAGATACATATAATCCATCTTTCATTCTTGAATGAAGACTACTTTTGATTTTTTTAGAAATATCTTTAGCATACATATCATTCATAATTGCTTTAAATGGTGCAATATCATTATTTGTATTATCAATAAAAGTATCTATTCCATCGTTAATTGCAATATACCTAATATTATTATTTGGAAAATACTTTTCAATTAATTCACCAGTACCTATATAATCTCTGCCTAATCTTGACATATCTTTTGTTATTATCATATTGATTTTACCCATTTCAATATCTTTAATCATTCTTTTAAAAGCTGGTCTATCAAAATTAGTTCCAGAAAATCCATCATCTACATATTCATCTACTATTACATAATTATTTTCTTTAACATATTGATTTAATAAACTTCTTTGACTAATAATACTATCTGATTCAATATTTCCATCATCTCTTGATAATCTTATATATAATCCTACTTTAAAACTATTATTCCCAACCATCAATTATAACTCCTTCCATTTTGGGAATAATGAGTACGATTACATGGTAGCTCTACTTTCAAATTATTGCAAGTCTTCATAAATTGCTTTATTATTTCAAGTTTTAATACTTCAGTTATTATTTCATTTAAAGATTTTCCGCTTTCTTTAAACTTTAAATTAACTTTGTATTTAACCATAGAGTTTAATACCCCCAATTAATTCTATGGTTATAATTTTTGTAATATTACTTGGTATGGTTTTTGCATACCTAATAATATTACTTACTATCATAAACCACCATTATTTTTATTATCATATTCATCACCAAACCTCTCTACTTTATTATTTATTTTTTCGTGTATCTAACATATCTATATAACCAATTTCTAATAATTCTTTCATTAATTTAGTCATAGAAATGTTATACTAATTTGGGAGTAATTTAATTCTTTCAAATAACTCCTCTGGTAAATAAAAATTAATTCTTTTCATTCACATCATCTCCTTCACATGGTGCATGGTAGCTCCAATTATTAAAAGAGTCAAGTCATAAAGCATAGAAGATTTTATCTATCATCCTAAAATAGTTAAGAATCTATTAAAATATTGAATAGCAGGATAAGAAAATGGTGCATATATACTCACTTTTCCTTATGAAATAAGGGCTTGTATATGCACCATGCTTATTTCGTACTTACGAAATTCATCCTACAAAGTAGGATGCTATATAGGATAAGTCTAATATTAACAATAATTTATAGCACAAAAAATCATCCTAATTTCTAGTTTTCACTAAATTTTATAGGATGATTAATTTTTACTGATTATTAGTTTTTAATTTTAAAGTTTTTACAAATCTATCTGTTAATGCTGGTTTTGCAAATTGTTCTTCTAATACTAAAACACTATTTTTATATCTGTTATATGCTGTCTCATAGTTTCCTTGTTCAATTTGTTCAACACAATAATCTACTATATTATCGTAAATATAATCATAAATAATATCAGATTTTTCTTCTTTATTAATTGTTTCAACAATAATTGGTGCTACTTCATAGTAATGTTGTATATCTTCTTTTGAAACAAAATTATCTCTAAACCATCTTAGTACTGTTAATTCATAACAATTATCATCAAATTTTTCTTGAAAATATTTCATACAAGCTGAAGTTAAATAACAACCACCTGATCCTGAACTTGTATCACTTTTATCAGGTCCATGTGTTGTAGAACTCCATGATCCTTTATCATAATTTACATTAACATGTGCCGCATCATGTGGTTTATCTACTTCACTGCCATAAAAACTAATATGATCATTACCATTTTTATCTGTATTAACCTTTATAGTAACCCCTTTATCATTTACATAATTTCCATACTTATCTCTATCTGCCATTATTAACACCTTCCATTTTAATTTCTGACATTCTTAAAGAAATAATTGCCTCTAACCACAACAAAGACCATTCTGCAAAATAAGATTTTAAAGATTTTGTTTCAGTATCTAAATCAATTAAATCAAATTTTATATTTTGCAATTTTTCTTCATCTATAGATACTAGACTTTCTTTATTCACATATGTTGCTAAAATCGTATTAATTTCGACTAATACTTTTTCAAAATTCTTTTTTTGTTCTTTGTAAATATCTAATTGAGTTGAAGCTGTAACATAAAATATTAAATTTTTAAAAGCAAAGTCGATATTTTCTTTTGTTGGGTTTCCTACATCAAAAGTTTCATTCATTAACAAATCTCCTTTCTTGTTTTATATTATAGACTTTTTTCTAAATAAATCAATAAATTTACCCATTATTCCCCATAAAATTTGTATCCCCTGAAACGACTGTATAAGTTTGATTTTCACCGTTATTTTCACCATTACAAATCGCTAATGGAGTATAAAGAGTTTCAAGGGCACTCCAAGTATTTCTTCCTACTATACCATCAGAAGTTAATCTGTTATTAGTTTGAAAAGATTTAACGGCTGTTTGAGTAGTTGTATCAAAATTTCCATCTATTGGACCATTATAATAAAGTAAATCTTTCAAAAGAGTTTGAAGTTCTACAACATATATTCCAGTACTACCAAGTTTTAATGTAGGTTTTGTCTGTTTTATATTATAGGCACTTTCTCTTTGACTAGTTAATTCGTATAATTTTAACCAAGACTCGGAATTTACAATTCCGGTTGGACTAATATCATTAGCTTTTTGAAATTTAACAACAGCATCTTTAGTATAATTATCAAAACTACCTGTTATACTAAGATCGTAATATCCCAAAACTTTTAATTTTGCCTGTAAAATTATAACATAGTTACCAGTATCTCCTTCTTTTAATGTTGGATTTAACTCTATTTCATCACTTTTTAATGAGGAATCCATTTAATATAACCTCCTATCATTATCACTATTATTATATTGTTTAGGTTTTAGAAGGTGCATTTTACTTATTATTTTGATATTTGTGCATATATTTAATTGTAATAAAAGAAAGGAATTAGATTTTATGGCAATAGGACGTTTAACTGTTAGTGTATTTGTAGATAATATTGCCCAACCATTAAGTGGCGCAAAGGTTAATATAAGTGGGGAAAATACTAATATAGATTTAGTTACAGATGAATCTGGAAAAACAGAAACTATAGAATTAGAAGCTCCTGATGTTGATTATTCTTTAGAACCACAAAATGTAACTCAACCGTTTAGTACCTATACAGTAACTGCTTCTAAAGATGGAATAGGAACAAATGGGGTAGTAGGAGTACAAATATATGCTAATGTGGATTCTTTTCAGAATATAGTTTTCGGAACAACACTAGGAGAATCTGCTAAAAATGTAACTGTAATATCTCCGCCAGCTTTATGGGCAAATGATCCAACTAAACTTGTAGAAAATTCTACACAACTTAATGAAATAAACCCAAAGGTTTTACCTAGAATAGTTATTCCAGAATATATTATAGTTCATGATGGAATACCTAGTGATACTTATGCTCCAAATTATTATGTAGCTTTTTCAGACTATATAAAAAATGTCGCTTGTTCTGAGATTTATCCCACTTGGCCAAGAGAAACTTTAAAAGCCAATGTGCATGCAATAGTTTCATTTACCTTAAATAGGGTATATACAGAATGGTATTTATCTAAAGGTTATAATTTTACAATAACTTCATCAACTGCCTATGATCAAAAATATACTCATAATAGAACTATTTTTGATACTGTATCAAATGTAGTAGATGAAATTTTTAATAAATATTTACAATTTCCTAATCAATCATATCCTTTTTTAGCACAGTACAGTGATGGTATTAATGTAGTAAGAGAAGGTTGGTTAAGTCAGTGGGGATCTAAAAGTTTAGGAGATCAAGGTTACAATGCTTTACAAATTGTAAGATTTTATTATGGAAATAGTATCAATTTAGAAACTGCCGAATTAGTTCCTAATCTTCCTACATCTTTTCCAGGGTATAATATAAGCAAAGGAGATTGTAGTGAAGCAATACAATTAATGCAAAATGCCTTAAATAAAATAAAGGGGAGTTATCCCGCTATTCCACTAATAAGTAATGCTAATGGGGTTTTTGATAACGAAACTTTAGAAGCGGTTAAAAAATTTCAAAGTGTTTTTAATTTACCAGTAACTGGAATAGTAAATTTTGCTACTTGGTATAAAATATCAGCTATTTTTGCAGCAGTATCTAATATGTTAAAAGGAATTTATGGTTAATTTTTAGAGTAAGTCTTAAGAGATTTACTTTTTTCTAAATTAAAAATTGTAAAAAAGATTGACTAAAAATATAGTTGTTCATTATAATAAAGTTATAGGTTAAAGTAAGGAGGTTTTTAAAAATGGACATTAAAGAATTACAAAAAGATATTTGGCAAAATAAACTAGATAAAGGATTTAATACTACTGATGTAAATATGGAATTTTGCTTGCTTTATGCAGAAGTAGCAGAAGCTTATGAAGCATATAGAAAACAAAAAAACGATATAGGGGAGGAACTTGCTGATATAGGGATTTTTCTAATGGGTATTTCTGAGATGCTTGGATACGATTTATTAGATGAAATTCAAAAAAAGCATATCAAAAATAAAAAAAGAGTTTATAAAAAAGTTGGGGATTTTCATGTAAAAGTTAATAATTAAGGAGGAATTTTATGGAAAAAGCAAAGGTTTATTTTACTAAACAAATTAATTCAGAAGGTTTAATCAAAGTATTTGGAGCTCTAAATAAAAATTTAAATGGGAAAGTAGCTATTAAAATCTCAACTGGTGAACCTGGAGGACATAATTTTTTAAATCCTAATTTAATTAAGGGGTTAGTTAAGAAGCTTAACGGAACAATTGTAGAATGCAATACTGCTTATGCTGGTAAAAGAACTTCTACTGAGTCACACTTATTAGCCGCAAAAGAGCATGGATTTACAGATATAGCTACAGTTGATATTATGGATAGAGATGGGGATAAAGAATTAAAAGTTATAGGTGGTAAACATCTAAAAATTAATTATGTAGGAAAAAATATAGAAAACTATGATTCAATGTTAATCTTATCTCATTTCAAAGGACATGCGATGGGAGGTTTTGGGGGCGCTTTAAAAAACATTAGTATAGGTGTTGCTTCTTCAAAAGGAAAAGCAGTAATACATAGCGCTGGTAAAGTATCAGATACAAATATACTATGGGAAAATTTAGCCCCTCAAAATGATTTTTTAGAATCAATGGCTGAAGCAGCTAAATCTGTTATTGATTATATGAAAGATAATTTATTATATATTAACGTAATGAATAATTTATCAGTTGATTGTGATTGTGATTCTAATCCTGAAGCTCCTTGTATGAAAGATATTGGGATTCTTGCTTCAACAGATCCTGTTGCGCTTGATAAAGCTTCAATTGATTTGATTTATAATTCAAAAGATCCTGGAAGAGATCATTTTGTAGCAAGAGTAGAAAGACAAAATGGAACTTATATTATTCCTTATGCGTCTAAATTAGGAATAGGTACTAGTGATTATGAAATAATAAATATAGATTAAAGGCTGTTTCAGAATGAAACAGTTTTTATAAATAGTGATGAAAGGGAAAAAATTATGAATAAAAAAGTTGTTTTAATTACTGGGGGAGGTAGAGGTATAGGCTTTGGAATAGCAAAAGCATTTGCTAAAAATAATTATAATATTGTAATAAAACAAAGTCTACTTTGTTAAAAGCTAAAAAAGAATTAGAAGAAAATTATGGAATTAATGGATGAAGTTAGAGTAAAGGAAGACTTAGTTGTTCATTTTGTGATCATAATATAAAGCAAGAATATGCAACTTATCTTCCTTTTTAAATTCTGGAATTTTATTTATTATTTTCCCAAATTCTTCTTCTATCTTTTCATATGATAATTTAGTTATTATATTTCCACAAAGAGTTTTATTTGAAAAACTTTTAGAATTATAATATGCGTTTGCTGCAATATCAATAACTTCTTTATTATTTTCTATATAGGCGTGATAGTGTCTCCCATAAAAAAAATTAGGCATATATGATATAATTGCATTATATTCTTTGTTTTGTTTTATAAAATCGTAAGTTCTAGCATAACATTCTCCAATTAATTTCTTTTTTGCAAAAATAATTGAAGAACGAGTTTTTGAAAAAATTTTACTTGCTTTAAAAACCTTTATAGTTCCTAAAGTAGTATTTAAAGTATAATAACTATTTTCTTTGTAATCTATATTTTCTATTCCAGGCCAAGATAGAGGGGCAATTAGATTAGATTCTTCTAAATTTAATAAAGAATATATAGCGTTATGAATGGATATAGAATAATTAAAATTATAATTAGTTAATATTTTATTTATAATTTGTTTATTTACATCATCACTAATTAAAGAATAGTTATAAAGCAATTCTAATACATAATTTGGAGCATTGTTAATATTATATTTATGATTAAAACTATTTGATAAATATTCTTGGATTACTTTGAAAGCAATTAAATTTTCTTTTATCATTGGTAGTGTTTCACGGTAATTTGACCAATTTATAAAATCTTCATATTTCAAACTAAATACCCCCATTTCTAATAATAAAATCAAATTTATTATAACACTAATTTAGTATATTATATTGCATCAGTAGAAATTAATTATAAATATTGTTATAATTGTTTTAGATTATCAAAATTTGGGAGGAATTTTATGAAAAATAAAAGTATTTTTATAAGTAGATTAATATATGCAATACTAATGACCTTTATACTTATAGCTTTACTATTTAAAAATAATAATATAATATTTAAAATAGTTTTTATTCCTTTTATAATTTGTGGAATTTCAATAGTTTTGCAAAATATAAGTTTAATCTTAGAAAAAGAAAAATTTGCAAATTTTTTTAAGAAATTATATATTTGTGGATTCTTATTATTTTGGTTTGGATTTTTATTTTTTGTCTCCTATTATAGCATTAAAAAGGAATTGTATTTATATTTATTATTTTCTATTCCTTTTTGGATAGCAGGAATTAGTATAGTTAGAAAATCATTATTTGGTATAAATAAAAAAAGTATCCCAAAAAATAAGAAATTAAATTTTAATTTTAATTTTAAAATAATAATTTCTGTATTTTTAATTTCAATAGTTTTAATAATTGGAATTACACTTTTGGTTATTGGAATAAAAGATACTTACAGATTGAGTAAAATTTCTAAAGATTATCTTACAACGAATGGATATTTTAATGATTATGAAATTTATAATCGTGATAGGGATGGAGTAACCTATAAATTATCATATGTATATGAAGTAAAAGGAAAAAAATATAATGTTTCAACTAATTATGGAACAGGTAGTATTCCAGAGAAAAATAGTGTTAGAAAAGTTAAATATAACCCTGATAACCCAAAAGAAGCTATTTTAGTAGGAACAAACAGTAGTAACTTTTTAATATTTTTTGGAGGTTTCTTCACATTAGGTGGACTTGCCTTTGTATTAGGTGCATTGCATATTCGTGGTGCTTTTGATAGATTTAAAATTGATGTTATAGGAACTTATTTGGGATTAGCATTTTTAATAATTGGTATAGGAATTATATTAGTTCAATATGGAACTGCTTCATCTTTTATTGAAACAATTAAATCACTTGGTTTTTGGATAATTATACCTTTATTATTTGTTATAATTGGAGGTATTCAAACTGTAAAATGTTTATTTGTAAAACGTTAAAAATTAATGGAGTTATGATGAAATTATTAGAAGTATGGGAATACAGAATTTTATGAATATATGCAATTTAAAATAGACAAGAGAGAAGATCTTGATGAACAAGGTAATCCATATCTTGTCTTATGTATGAAAAGAAACTAAAAAGAAAAAATTTAATTTTAATTAATTTTAAAATTAAATTTTTCTTATTAATTTTTTACCTTCATTAAATTTACAGTCTGATTTACAATCAAAGTCTTTAAAAGTACATCTAGCTCCGTGAGAGTATTTTTCAATATCTTTAGCTAACGGACTTTGTTTTTTTTCTAATGCTTCTTTATATTTCAATAACGTTTCTTTAGTTTGAAGCATTATTTCAAGTTGTGCAAAAGAGCATAGTCTTTCTTTGCATTTTAAAATAAAGTCCTCATATTTACCCATTTCATTAATTTTAACTAATTGGCCTTGTGGGGTAACTTTACTAACCATTTGTATATCGTTAAGCCATTCATCTACTAACATTTGATCATCTAAAATAATTGGTGGAATGAAATATTCTTTTTCGGATAACATTTCCATTTGATAATCCAGAGTTCTATGTCTATGTGCTTGTGCTAATTGAGCAAAAGAACCTTTATAAGTACATGAATAAACATTTCCAAAATATTCTTCTTTTTGATCTAAATTTTTTCCAAATAAAGATAATTTTCTATATTTTTCATTTTGTAATAAACCTTCTTCAAGAACATTAACATTATCAAATTCTATTAATAGCTCTTCCATAGCTGTTTTTAAATTTCTTTCAAAATTATTATTCATATTAGCAGTTTTAATATAATTTTGCATCCAAGAAGCAATATAATTTATTTGTCTTAAAGAAGTTGAATAAATCATTTGTGTAGGCATAAATACCGTTACTAAATATCTAGCATTTTCTTGTGCCAACTTTTGGATTTTAGAATCATTAAATACATTTCCATATTGGGTCTTAATTTTAGTTTTAAATATTTCAATCCATTTATTATATAGCTTTTCTTCTTCAAAAGTTATAATTGAATTATTTTGTCTTATAACTGGTGTATATCTTGCTGATTTTTCACTTGTTGTATATTGATGTTCATTATTTAATACCATTGCTAAGATTTTAGGTAAATTTTGCATATTAAAATTAATTAAAATGTGATCATAAACACTATGATGTCCGTTATTTAATGTTAAATTAACTCTACGCATAGTTTTTTCTTCTGGTTCATTTTCAAGATGAGAAAATCCTTCTTTATCATAACATACTCCAGCAATTTTTCCGCATAATTTAATTGCAGATTCTTTATCAAATGTTCCATTTGATTTTAAAAATTGATTAGGTAAAATACTAACCTTGATTTTTGATTGTTCCATTTTCATCCTCCTAAACTGATATTTTTCTTTTTATTCTTTATATATTAATTTTATCATATTTTCTATATTTCCAATAATATTTCATTTCATTAAGATTTATCTATAAAAATTATATCAAAATTAAAAACACACAATATTTTGGATATATTGTGCATTTTAGTATATGAAATCGAAAAGTTCTAGTAATAATCAATCTGGTGTCGTAGTAGTACAAGTTTAGAAATTTCTATTAAGGTTAATTTCTAAAAGAATATTATAATTTATCATAATGTGTCCACATCCTTAAAATAAATATTTCTTTTTTATTTTCATCTATTTCATACACTAGTCTATGTTGATAACTTATTCTTCTAGAACAAAGACCATTTAAGTTTCCTTTTAACTTTTCATATGTCGGTGGTGTTTGATAAGGATTTATTGCTATTAAATCTAATAGTTCTTTTGTTTTATTTTCAAGTCCAGCTTGCTTTAGTAATTTTTTATCTTTATCAGCAAATTTAGAAAATATTATTTTGTATTCTACCATTCTTCACCTTTTTTATAAATACTACATTTATTTTTATCTTCTTTCCTAGCTTCATTGATAGATTCTACAAAGCCAGGTATAGAGTTTAAATAAATCGTTTCTTCTATATCTCTCCAATCACTTTCCGATAGCAATATAGCATTTTCACCTTTATTGTTGATTATGTTGACTGGATTAAATCCTTTATTTACGTCAGAAACTAATTGAAATAGATTTTGTCTAGCATTAGTTATGTTTATGGTATTCATATTTTTCACCTCAGTTACATTATAACGTACTTTTTAATGTACGTCAAGTCTTTTATATTTATATTATTATATGTATTATATGCTAAAATGAAAAATAAATACATTTAAAAACTCAAACTTTTATAAGTTCGAGTAATTATCCATATAGTGCCTTAAATAAGGTATCTCGAACCAAAATATATTAACAGTTTACGGTTTTTAAACTTTTTCATTATTTTATTCTAATTTTTAATAAGCCAATCTTTAATATCTATTATTTGAATACCCTCATATGTATACATATCATGATGTGTTCTAGCAATTAATATTTTAGGATATGCATCTTTTATTTTTAATAAAGGATCTACTTCTCTTCTAAATGTTTTATTTTCAAAATCATCTCCAATATCACTTGATACTTGAATATAAACTTTTTCATTTCTTTTTGTAGCTACAAAATCTATTTCTTTTTTGTATAAAGTTCCAACATAAACCTCATATCCTCTTCTAAGCAGTTCTATTGCTATTATATTTTCATACACTCTTCCATAATTAATATTTTTTGTTCCCAATTTTGAGAACTTAAAAGATTGATCTACCAAATAATATTTATCTTGAGATAATAGATACCTTTTACCCTGAATATCATATCTTCTTATTTTATAAAATAAAAAGGCATTACATAAATATTTTATATATAAACTAACTGTTTTATGATTGATTTTATCTTTGTTATTTGTTAAAGAATCAGATATATTTCTAACTGATGTTAAATTTGATATATTGTCCATTAGAAAATCGTTAATCATATCTAATAAGTGTTCTTTTTTTATTTTATATTTATTACAAATATCTCTTTTTATAAGAGTATTATAAATATCATTTACATAATTATATTTTTCATCATTTTCTTTATATAGATAAGAGCCTGATAATCCACCTTCATAAACATAACTATCAAATGCTTTTTCATTGTTTTCTTTATTATAATATTCTAAATATTCTTTATATGAAAATGGATAAACTTTTATTTCAAATGTTCTTCCAGTAAAAAGTGTAGCCAAATCACTACTCATTAAAAAAGCATTAGAGCCAGTAATATAAATATCATATTTTTCTTCAGCGTGAAAATTATTAATTGCTTTTTCAAAACCATCACACATTTGAACCTCATCTATTAATAAATAATTTTGTTTATCATCTTTATAATTTTTCTCAACATATTCTATTAATTTATGATATTCATTGATATTCTCATACTTAGTTAAATTGTAATTAATATGTATTATATTATAATCTTTGTCATTCTTTATAATATATTTTTTGAATTCTTCTAAAAGTTTTGATTTACCAGCACGACGAACACCAGTTATAACTTTTATGTCTGGTGTATTCATTGTATTTATTAATTTCTCTAAATAATCAGTTCTTTTTATTAGCTTCATAATAAGTCCTCCAATAACATTATATCATATTATTTCCCAAAAATGATTTTTTTTTGATTTTGGGAAATAAAAAACCAATGCTTTTCAGTATAAAAATTTTGAGTGCAAAACCTCTAACTCCCTATATATTTTGACATTTTGTCAAAATATATAAATAAAATGTAGAACCAATATAGTCCTACCTTAAAATATATATAAAGCTCATAAGTTCAAGCAGATTTCCCAATGGTGCCGCAACGGTGAATTGAACACCGATTAAAGCCTTACCATGGCCTCGTAATACCACTATACTATTGCGGCATAAATATATAATACCATATTATTTTAAAAACTAAAAGTAAATTATAATTTTTGTGTTATAATTTAATAAAAGTGGTGAAAGATATGAGTGTAGAGCCAAAATTTTCTAATCTAGATTTAAGAGAGTGCAATATATATGATGAAATAAAAACAAACGATACTATTTATAGATGCAAATTTGCTAATACGGAAATTAAAAATTTAGATTTTAAATCTATAGAATTTAATGAATGTATTTTTGAAAATGTTAAATTTGTTAATTGTAATATGCAAAAAATGACGCTTTTAGATGTTTTATTTATTAACCCAGACTTTTCAAATCAAGATATGAGTGATAGTATAATTTATAGAACAATATTTGAAAATTGTAAAATGTTAGGAATGGATTTAAGTAGTTCAACACTAAAAGATGTACAGATAAAAAATTGTAAAAGTAAATATATTAATTTTTCTTATTCTAAAATTACTAATTCCAATATTTTTAATTCAGATTTAGAATTAGCTAGTTTAAATGAAACAAAATTAAAAACTATCAATTTTAATAATGTTAATTTTAAAGGTACAGAATTTATAAATACACCCCTTAAAAATATTGATTTATCTACCTGTCAAATAAATGAAATAAAAATACGTATAGAAGATTTAAAAGGGGTAATTGTAGACAGTTTTCAAGCAATTATTTTATCAACAATTTTAGGAATTCAAATTAAAGATTAAAAACTCTTTTTTGATATATAATCATTTTTTAATTAATATAATATATGGAGGTAATTTTATGAAAAATAATAATCTAATTAAAAAAATAAATATTTTTATAATAATTTTTGTAGCTATATTTTCAATCCTATTTTTATTTTTTGGAAACCATGAGAAAGGAATATATAAAAATTTAATAATCTTATCTATTACTCCTGTCATGCTATTACCATATTTAATTAATTTATTTTTAAAAGAAAAGATAGAAGAAGAAATAATATTTGTTTATCTAATTTTTATTTTTTTCGCACATTTTTTAGGTACTATATTAAATTTTTATTACAAAATTAGTATATACGATAAATTGATGCATGGTATAAGTGGTATTATGACTTCAATATTAGCTATTATTATATTAATTAAATCAAAATGTCTTAAACAAAATCCATTATGGGTAAATATTTTGTTTATAATCTCAGTTACGCTTAGTATAGCTGCTTTATGGGAATTTTTTGAATTTATTAATGATAATATTTTTAGTAAAGATGCTCAAAAAGTTCTTACCACTGGAGTAGATGATACAATGACAGATATGATAATGGCATTTATAGGTTCTATAATTTTTAGTATTTTATATTTAATAGAAAATAAAGCCAAGAAATCCTTTTTAATCAATAAATTTATTGAAAAAATACATTAAAAAAACGCTTTATATAGCGGTTTTTTACATCATATACATATTATTTTCATTTATTTGATAATTATCAGCAGTGGTTTTATAATCAGGATTATCAAGATTTAATTTAGCTTCAATTCTATTTACTCTAGAATCTAGTCGTCTAATTTGTCGTTCAAGCCTAAGTACTCTTTGTTCAATAGAATTCATATCATAATTAGGGTATGAATTTTGATTATGATAATTAGGCATTCCCCCCGGCATATTCATTCCCATAGTATTCATATATGGTGGCATTTGTCCAAAATTATTATTTGCATACATTTGTGAAGTTTGAAATCCAGGTTGCCCCATCATTGGGTTACCAAAATATCCCTGATTTTCAAAATATAGGTCTCTATCTTTTTTCATTAAAGAAAAACTCCTTTCATTTCTTCAATTAATTATATGACATTAGTTTACAAAAAGTATGGGCTATTGTACAATTAAATGGGTGATTATAATGAGACTTAGAAATGTAAAAGGAAAAGAAGAAATACTAAAAAATTCTAAATATTTGATAAAAGATCCCAAAAAATATTGTGGAAAGTATAATAAATTATTTGAAAATCAAAATGATATATATATTGAAATTGGAATGGGTAAGGGGAAATTCATAATAGAAAACGCAATAAAATTTCCAAATATTAATTTTATTGGAATAGAAAAATTTGACAGTGTTATTGTAAGAGCACTTGAAAAATTAGAAGAAATTGATTTACCTAATTTAAAATTAATAAGAATAGATGCTTTACAAATTGATGAAATTTTTAAAAATGAAATAACAAGAATATATTTAAATTTTTCAGATCCTTGGCCTAAAAAAAGACATTATAAAAGAAGATTAACAAGCTATATTTTTTTAAGTAAGTATGAATTAATTTCAAAAGAGAAAGTAGAAGTCCATTTAAAAACAGATAATAAAGATTTATTTGCATATTCTATAGAAACTTTAAATAATAATGGATATAAATTAAATAATGTAACACCTGATTTAATTGATAGTGATGACAATATAAAAACTGAATATGAAGAAAAATTTAGAAAAAAAGGTGTGTATATTAATCGTTTAGAAGCCATAAAAAAAGTAAAATTAATTGACAATAAATAAAAATCAATATAAAATTAAAGTATAATGAAGGTAGCGAGGGATATTATATGGAAGAAGAAAAAAAGAAAAATATTAGAAAAATTGCGATATTTGTAATTGTAATAATAGTATTGCTTGCAGGAGCTACTTATGCTTTTTTTAGAAATAGAAGACAAAGTGAGCAAATAAATGTTACATCGGCAAAAAAAATTTCGTTAGACTTTGAGACTTCAGATAAAATTATATTAGATAATGCAGTGCCTATTAAGGAAAGTGAAATTTCAACTAAAGCTTTTAAATCATCGTTTACAATGACTAATACTGGTAAAAGTAAACTATACGTAGATATTTCAATGTCAAGTTTAAATGTATCAAATAACTTTAAAGATTACGATGTTAAATGGGCATTATATGACGGTAATACTAAATTAACAACCGGAACATTTGCTCAAACATTAGATGGAAGTACAAGTATAAATATGGTAAATAATATTGAGTTAGAAATTAATGCTACTAAGAGTTACAATTTATATATTTGGATCAATGAAACCCCATTAGATCAAAATTCTTTACAAGGTGGCAGTTTAAGTGGAAAAATAACTGTTGTTGGAAGAAAAGAAAAATCAAATACTTTAGCATATAAAATTTTAGGGAATAATAATAGTAATGTACAAACAAACACATTAGAATTTGATAAAGAAACAACCGATTTAGGATTATATGTACAAAAAGAGGATAGTGAAAAAAGTGAGTTTGGATTTCCAGTATATTACTATAGAGGAGAAGTAACAAACAACTATGTAAATTTTGCAGGACAAAACTGGAGAATAATGGGAATAAATGAAGATGGAACAATAAAATTAGCAGGATTAACAACAGTAGATTCCACATTAGATATGACAAAAGACTATGCAACAGACACATTAAGTTTTGATGATTATATAGGAACAAATCTTAATAATTGGTACAATAGTAATATAACAGGAACAAATGATAGTTTAGTTGCAACAGAAAA
>CALVZF010000001.1 GCA_944372455.1 uncultured Bacilli bacterium | reverse complement strand
CAACGCTTTCGCGTCAGCTTCATATGTTTAATTATCACTTGTTTTGTGTCTTACACACACTATTTGACAAAGAACCAAATTAATCACTATCTATATTACAGTACTTTTATTATTACATGTGAATAATTTTACAAAAAATTAAGAACGAGCAAGTCCATCTACTTGCAAAATCGCACCACTAATATAACTAGCCATATCACTTGCTAAAAATAGAAAAGCGTTTGCAATATCTTCAGGTTTTCCGATTCTTCTAAGAGGAATAGAATTAACAAGTGGATTAATAATTTCTTTTGGTAAATCTTTTACCATGTCAGTTTCAATAATTCCAGGAGCAACAGCATTTACTCTTATGTTTTTTGATGCTAATTCTCTTGCCAATGACTTTGTTAAACCGTTTACTGCAAATTTACTCATAGGATATAAACAGCCACTTGGTTGCCCATAAATACTTACCATAGAACTAGTATTAAGAATAACTCCTCCTTGATTCTTTTCAAAGTATGGAATAATATTTTTAGAACAATTAAATACTGCTTTAATATTTAATTCAATAATCTTATCTACCTCTTCTTTTGCATACATAGTAAGTGGTGTAGAAGAAGAAACACCTGCATTATTGACTAGAATATCAATTTTGCCATATTTTTTATAAATAAGTTCAAAGGTAGATTTTATTGCTTCTTCATTACTTAAATTAGGATAAAATCCTAAAACTTCGTAATTAGGATTTTCATCTTTCAATAAATTCAATGCTTTTTTTACTGATTCTTCTTTTGAACCAAACAAAATTACTTTAGCGCCATTTTGTAAAAATTTTCGTACAGTTTCAAAACCAATCCCCCTAGTTCCACCAGTAATAATTGCTACTTTATTTTCTAACATTTTTTTCACCTCTTTAAAATCTAGTTTTACTTGCTTTATTTTCCAATTATCTACATCATCAATTAAAGTATTTATTAATATTTCATCTTATCTTTTCCAACAGGCAAATGAAATGGATATCTTCTTTTATTTTGTGTAGTTTTATCATCTATTAATTGAAAACATAAAAAGTGATACATAAGTAAACCCATTATCACGTGCGTATTTTTCATATACATGATTTAATGCTTGCCAATCAAGATAAAAGCTTTTTAAATTTTTAGGTCTGTCAATCTACATCAAAATTAGTCTACCTTTCTACTAAGATGATAACATATTTAAATTTAAAACACAATAAAATATAAAACTGGGTAAGGATTCCCTTGATCATCCAATTCGTTTCGCTGATAAACTTTAAATCCCATATGTTCATAAAAACCTAAAGCTAAAGGATTATCTTCATTTACTGCTAAATCATTTACACCATAATTTTCTATTCCATATAAAAGCATTTTTTTACCTATTCCTTTACCTCTATATTGAGAAGCGATAAACAACATTTCAAGTTTATTTTTTTCGATTCCCATAAATGCAATAGGATTTTCTTTTTCATCAATTTCAATAATTAAATGGGATATACCACTTAGTGCTTCAGGTACATATTTTTTAATTTCTAAAATTTCTTCATTTGATAGGAATTTATGTGTTACTCTTACAGAACTTTCCCAAGCTTTTAATAGTTCCTTAATTAAATTTTCATTCCTTTCTTCTATTTTTATTTCTTGCATACTATTCGCCTCATATCAACAAATTGGAATTATAATTCTATAATATTAACTTGATTTCAATGTTCTTTCGTAATCTTAATTAAATCTTCTGCCTTTAACTACACTGTTGTAGTATTATCATTTGTATGAACAATTATTTCTTTATAATTTAATAAACCAAGTGGAGTTACTGAGCCAGCCATTAATTTCATTATTTTTATTATATTCATTAAGTCAATTTCTAAAGCAACTTTATCTTTTTTCAACACACAATATAATATCTATTGATTTTCCATCATATTCACTACTGATGACTTTTTCATAAAAATTTAGATACATATTCATTTGTCATAAATTTTCTATATGTCTAATTAATTTACATTCTAAATCCTTTTCTAAAAGTGGCTTTGATTTTTTTATTCCAAGAAATCCAAATCCATAAGACTGTTTTATAATATCGCTCGGTTTATTTACTATTTGACCTTTTTTAATAATTCTAACATTTTTTTCTTATTATTTTCATCATTATATATTTTTATTAAAATATAGCAGTTCGCTTGTTTTTTTAAGACATCTGGTAGTATACTTTTTGTGGGTAATATCAGTTGTTGAGTGTCTACCTCTAATCTTTATAGAGAAGAGGTTTGATAAAGATAAAAACTAAAACTTTTATTATAAAAGTGCTTAAGCTCATTGCTATCATTTTATTTCTCCTTATCATTATGATAGTAATAATAAAAAAATGACACTCATTCGTTAGAATAAGTGCCGATGAATAAGTGCCATAAGGTAAATTATTAGGTAGACACTCAATTTGACGAAATTGAATGTTCCTCTTTTTTATTTTATGCAAATTTTCTTGCTTACATACTAATGATATCATAAAAAAGAACTTATTACAAGTCTTCTATATATAACTCGTATGTTCGAGTAACTATCAATCTGATGCGAGTGCTAAAGGGGTTTAACACACCTAATCAAAAAAATAAGTTCATCAATATTTGATAAACTTATTATAATGCGATAAATTGTTTTGTGCAACACTTATCCAAATTTAATATCTTTATATTTTTTAGAAGTATCTGTATTTGGTATCCATAAGCTGAAATCTTATCTTATTCAGTTTATATTGATATTATAATTTAAATATGCATCATAATAATGTTTCAAGAAAGGTAGCTACTCCATCTTCATCATTACTGTCAGTAATATAGTCAGCATGATTTTTTAATTGAACAGTTGAATTTTCAACTGCAACTCCAATACCAGCAATATCAATCATGGATATATCATTGTTATCATTACCAATAGCTATAGTATTTTCAATAGGAATATCTAAATACTCTGCTAATACCTTTAAAGAATTACCTTTTGATGAGTTAGAACTTATCACACTAAACCACAACTCTTCTTTCTCTTCTCTTGATGAGTCAACAACGCATAAATTAGATTTGCGTTCAATAGATGATTTATATTTTTTAACCAGTTCTTTTTTTTTGCTAATAATCATGATTTGTTTTATCCCTTTTTTAAATAATTCATCGACATTATTATCATCTAATAAAATCTGTGAATCATTTCTAGTGAACATTGTTACATATTCAGTATTTTCTGATACGAACATAACTCTAAGCCCAAGTTTCTTTGTTTCTTGATATATTATTTTACATTCCTCTTTTGGTAAATATGTAGAATAAATATTTTTTTTATTAATGTTATCATAGATTTCTGTACCATTAGATGATATTAAATACTCGTTTAAACCTACTTCATTTGAAACCTTTAATGTATAATATCTAGGTCTTGCAGTGCAAATAACAACAATATTTCCACAGTCCACAACCTTTTTCATAATTTTTTTGGTTTTATCAGAAATATTACCATCAGAATGTCTTAATGTACCATCACTATCAATTACAATTAAATACTTCATATTAATCTCTATCCATATTACTTATTTTGTTATATTCTTTTAAAATATCTAACATTTCTTCAACAATCACCTTGTTGATTGGATTATCAGGTATACTATCAATTAATACTTGCTCAATGTTTTCGATTGGGAAAGTCTTAACAGTGAAATTACCATCTTTTTCCCAATTATCTAATTTTGAATTGTTCATATCAAATTTAGCATCAGTATTTATAATATAATAATAAATATCATTTTTTCTATTTTTACCAGATCCATGATAATTTTTACTATAATAAGTAATTTTTTCAAAAGGTTTTAATTTAGCATCTTTTATTTCTATTCCTGTTTCTTCTGCTATTTCTCTTAATAAACATTCTTCTAAACTTTCGCCATGCTCTAAATGACCACCTGGAAATTGGTAAGTTTTATGAGAATAGCCTAAAGTTATTTCATTATTACTATTAATAATCAAACCCTTTGTTCTAGTAACAACCTCATCAATATCCTCTAACTTTAAATTATCATAATTATATAGTATTTCTTTCATACAACTTCACTCCATTCTTTAATCAATTATATTATATCACATTTACCTTAATAATTTTTTACTTTTGTTAAAAAGAATATCATTATATAACTCATATTTAGGATACTTTTCTAACCACATTAATGAGTTTAAACAATCAAAAAGTAATAATCTGTCATCAAATTTATCATTATTTATCGCTTCAAAATTATTTTTTATAAAATTCATAATATTTCGAAAATCATAATCGATTAATACAATTTTTGGATTAGTATTAAAAGAATTAGGATTTCTTGACATACGATTTATAGGATCTAATTCCCTCTCAACAAATGAATGTTTTAATTTTTCAAAATCAATTATTGATATCTTATTATCATCATTAACTAAAATATTATTAAAATGCAAATCTCCATGAATTAATCCAGTTTTTGCGCCTTCTAATAAATATGGAATTGTATTCTTTAATTCATATAAATAATGTATTTTTTCTTTGTTTAAAATTTTAGAATATATAATTTTACTTAAGTAATTATCATATTCTTTTAATAGTAAATCTAAACAATTATTATCAAAATGTGAACTATAATCAAGAGAATGTAATTTATCTAACTTTTCCAATAATTGAACTAATATTTGTTGTTTTTCACTTTCTTTTAATAAAGGCCATTTTAATAATAATGATTCTCCATTAATTTTTCTTTCTAAATAGTATACATATGGAAAAGACTTTTTTGTAAAATCACAAAATATCACCTTTGGAATAAATTCTAGAATATCATTATTTAATAAAAAATTCACTTCTTTAATTGTATTATTATCTTTAATGGGATTAGTGACAATTTTCAAAATATATTTATCATTTATCAGAAAAATTATTCTACTGTAGCCAGAATTAATTTGCTTTATACTTGTTATTTTTTCGTTTATATTTTTTTCTATTATTTGTACAACTATTTCATCAAGCATATAATTACCTCTTTAATATCAATCTTTTATCATTTTTAATTAAGTTAGTATAATCATTTGGAGTATTTATATTGACAAATCCATCTCCAACATTAACAAAAGTTCTATACTCTTCAAAATTGTCAAATAAATGATAAAGAGAATGATGACTGTTATCTGAGTTATCTATTACATTCTTTAATAACTTATAATTATTTACTTTCACGGCAACAATTGCATGTTCATTACCATAAAAACTTATGTTCTCACATATATCTTTTATAATTATATCCATTGTTTTTTCATCATAAAATGTATCTCCATATAAATAAGTTATTGAATCATCAAGATAATCGTAAGCATACTTTTTATGAAAATAATCATCATATTTTGAAACTATTCTCTTCGCATATTTACTTTCATGACTTTGATTACTTGATAATATATATATATCATCAATTGACCTTTCTAAAATCATTCTAATAGTTCTATCAATTAATCTTTCATTGTTAATAATAACTTCTTGTTTCGTAATGCCAAGATAATTATTCCATCTTGTTCCTTTTCCATCTGACATTATTATATATTTCATAATTCCCCCTAAAATTTACTAATTATCTTTTGTAGTTTTTTTGTTCTAGTTAAAAGGTATTTTTGCTTATTCTCGATTGGTTCATAATAGCTTGTATCAGTAACTAATGAATCAGATATCACTAAAATTGGAAACCCTTCTTTTTCCATAATTTTCATACATTTACCAAATGAAGCAGTTTCTTGTTCAATGCAAGATGCACCAAGTTCTATTATTTCTTGAGTATGATAATATTCGCCAATTAATGTATCCGTGGAATAAATTCCACCAGTTTTATACGAAAAATTACTATTTTTTAAAACACTCTCGATATGTTGTTTAATTTCAGTACTAAAAAATATTTTATTACAAAAATTAGCAGTATCTATTTTCTTTTCAAAATATAATGATGCACCATCACCTGAAATAGAATAATCTGGTATAAAAATATCTCCCTCCTGAACATTTTCACTCAAAGAACCAGCAGATCCTAAAAATATATATGGTGCATCGATATTTCTCAATAGTAGTAAATTATCAAACATATTTGGTGCTCCTTTGCCAGTCTTAATAAATAATATTTTTTTATTATTATAATACAAAATAAATGTAGAAGTGCTTCCTTTTTTCAAATTTTCGACACTATATTTTTCATTAAATACAAAATGCGGTTTCCAAGTTGGAGAAACAATCACTAAATCAAAATGTTGCTTATCATTTATATTCAATTTACTCATAGCTACATCGCTAAAAGAATAGTACTTTTTTAGTATATTATTTAATTCGTTCTTATTCATATTAAATCTTTCTAACTAAACTCTTAATTTTTGGATTATTAAGATCCTGAATATTTTCGATACCTAATTCACCCATTTTATCGCCTAAACACCATGTACGATCATTTTCAAAATCAGAATATATATATATTTCACCATCAATTATTTTTCCAACTTCATAACCTGGTTTACAAATACATGTGCAACCATAAACTTTATCATCAGGTGTAATACATACTTTTTTTACACCTGCACTACATCTAAAATTATTTGGCTCATTAACAGTATCACAACCAAAAGTACCACTTCTTCTTACTTCAAAGTCATTTATATCATATTTGTCTCTAGCCTGTTTTAACTGTGTAAAAAAACAATCATAATCTTCTTTTACTAATCCAATATTAGATAGATTCTTAGCTCTTCCTTGAATAAATATTTTATTAAATTCTATTCCAGATGCACCCAATTCATATGCATTATCACATATTTCTAAAGTATCTTTAGCATTTTTGTTTGTAATTGTTGTCATTAAAACAACTCTAATTCCTTTTTCTCTTAATATTTTAATAACTTCATTTAACATCTCATTAGTAATACCATTTAAACTATCTTGTATTTCAAAATGATAAGACATAAATACATTTCTTATTCCATTTTCTAATAATAAATCTATTATCTCAGGCTCCTGAAATATTCTAAGGCCATTTGTCATAATCCAATCTTGTTCAACTATTTTGTAAGAAGGCAAATATCCTAAGTCAACAAGTGGTTCGGCACCATCTATTCTTACTATTTTATATTTATTTTTATAATGTTCTGCTAATATTTTTAGTTCTTCTGGAGTTCTATTTCCAGCATATCCTATGTAACAATGTTTGCAAGCAACATTACATTTTGAACAAGCCATTAATATAACTCTATTTCCTTCATATTTTTTCAATTCTCTCATATCTATTTTTCCTTTCTTAAAACCTTACTATTATCAAACCACTTAGGTTTCAATGAACTAAATTCATCTGAATAATCTAAAAATTTTTTTAAGACTGTAGTACCATCTTCAAGTGTTTTATTATCCATTCTACTACAATAAAGTATATAATCTAAGCAATATAATAAACCGTATAGATTATATATTAGCCAAAAATCATCTGGTATATTATTATCAAAATACTCATTTATTAAAGCTGTATAAAACTTAGGATAATTGAGATTACAAGCATTTGTTGATAGATCCACCCAAGCAAAGTCATTCTTACATACATCCATATCTATAAAACAAATACTATCATCATTAACTACTATATTTCCAGGGTGAAAATCTCCATGTATAATACTTGTATCCAATTCTTTTAAAACTTTACTATTATCTAAAACAAACGATTCTAAAACTGAAGATGTATAATCTATACCAAGATTTTTCAACTTATTTATTTTCTTATTAAACGACTTTATAAACTTATCATGTATATCTATATTTTCATTTATAGCTATACTATGCATTTTTAATAATTCATTTGCCACTATTTTTACATATTTATTAATTAAACAACTATCATCAGTTAATAAATTATCTAAAGAAACTCCATCAACCCAATCCATAACAACATAACCATGTTTATTATCAGAAAGTTCACCAAAATCATATATTTCAGGAACATTTATTCCATTATCATATAAGATTCTAATATTATCAAAAGCTCTATATCTACTATTCATAAATCTTATATCATATAATCTTAGCAAGAATATTTTATTGTTTTTTTCAACAATATATTTTTGAACAGATGAACCACCTAATAGAAATTTTTCTATAATTTTATAACTATTGATACTATCCATTTTTCTTCTCCAATAAAGTATGTTTATTAAGGATAAAAATTCTATCTGACACTTTATTAACAAATTCATTTTCGTGTGATACTACAATTAAAGTCATATCTTCATCAACAAGGTCATTAATTAATTCTAATACACTATCTCTCATTTCTTTATCTAAAGCACTTGTAGGTTCATCTAAAAGAATAATATCTGGTTCCATTAATAGAGTTCTGGCAATAGCAATTCTTTGTTTTTGCCCTCCAGATAATTCATCTGGATATTTATCCTTTTTATCAGTCAAATCCATTTTTTTTAAAATATTTAAAACCTTATGAATACTATCTTTCTTAGAGTAACCCTTTATTTTAATTAAACCTATCATAAGATTATCAAATACAGTTAGGTGTTCAAATAAATTATAATCTTGAAATACTATACCAATTTTTTGTCTTAATTCCACAAGAGATTTTTTTGCTATATCCATCCCTTTAAACTTTATATTACCATTATCAATACTTTCTAAACGGTTTATACACTTTAATAAAGTACTCTTTCCACTTCCACTTTTTCCTACTATAGAAATCACTTCACCTTTTTTAATTTTTAAATTAACATTATTAAATACCAATTCATCACCATAGTATTTTGAAACATTTTCAAATTCTAATATGCAATCTTTTTTCATGATTTTTTCACCATCCTTGGATTAATTTTCTTATACAATAGATCCAATAATTTACAAAATGCATAACAAATTATAAAATATATAAGCGATGTAAATACTAATGGGAAAAATGCTTCATAAGTTCTATTTCTTATGATATCACTTGCTTTAGTTAGTTCTATTATAGATATATATCCAGCTATAGAAGTAGATTTTATTAATGAAACACTTTCGTTTTTATAAACTGGTATTACATACGAAAGCACTTGAGGAATAATTATATATCTAACTGCTTGAAGTTTAGTAAAACCTAAAGCATAAGCAGAATCAATTTGTGTTCTATTAATTGATAGAAATGATCCTTTAACAATTTCAGAAACATATACTGAAAAATATATTGAGAATGTTATTATTGCTACTAAAATAGGTTCTATTTTTATATCTCCAAAAATTCCAAAATAGAATGTTAATAATAATATTGTTACTGGAATCCCCTGCAAAAAACGTACCACCATATACGATAATATATTTAAAACTCGTATCTTTAATCTTTGTAACAAGAATAAAATAATTCCTAATAATGTGCCAAATATAATTGATAAGAATGAAATTAATAGAGTTGAATTTAATCCCTTTAAGAATAAAATATATCTTTTTTCTACTATTACTGTTCGATTAAAACTATTACTAATATTAATTAAAAAATCTATAATTACATTCTTACTAATAAATATAACTATTAGTATAAGAAATAATACAGTAAAAATTTTTATAAACTTAGTTCTACTTTTCATTTGTTCCTCTAACAACTACTACAATTCCACCAGTATAATCTGGTTCTGAGAATAAAACAGATTTTTTTCTTTCCTCAGTAACAATAATCGAACATCCAGCTATATCTACTTTTCCCGATTTTAATGCTGGTATTATTCCATCAAATGACATTTCTATAATCTCTAATTTATAACCTAATTCTTTACAAATATAACTAATAACATCAATATCATATCCAACTATTTTATTATTTTTCATGTAAGCAAATGGTGCTGAACCAGATACCGTAGCAAATTTAACCACGCCTTTTGAATCATCATAATGATAAACTTCTAATTCTTTCTTGCTTTCATCATTACCCATCCATTTATCTTCAAATGCTTTTAATTTACCATTTTTATTCATCTTAACTAATTCTTTATTAATCTCATACTGCAAATTACTTTTTTCTGGATTAATAGCAAATGCATAACTATCTTCTGTTAATTTTTCTTTTAATATTTTTAATTCCGTATTTTCTTTTATTATTTCTTTCGCTAAAGGTTTATCGGCTAGGAAACCATCTATCTTACCAGATTTTAAAGCAGATATTTGATCACTATAGCTGTTGTAATATAAGATTTTAGGATTTTCTATGTTATCTTCTGCAATGCTATCATATTCTGAACCTGTATATACACCTATATTTTTATTATTTAAATCATCTTTTTTATTTATAACACTTAATTTATTTGTACAACCAGTTGTTATTAATATAATAGGTATAATTACTAATAAATATCCACTAAATCTTTTTAACATATTTTCTTCCTCCTATATCATCTGATGATACTATTTCAAAATCATCATAAACAGCTTGCATCTTTCTTAATGTATCAAATTCATTTTTACCTGAAACTTGAACCCAACCAGATGCATCATTTCCAACTCTTCTTTTTTCTCGATAATCTCCAGTTTTAACAAACATTTCACCATCGATTACACCATTCATTTTTAATAATTTTTCTAATGGCGTTATTTTTTCTATTAACCCTGATTTATTAGGAAGATATAAGTCACCTACACTAATAATTTCATCTCTATATTTTAAATCAACTGTTTTATGAATTACTATATCAATTAATGCATCAATCATATCAAACCCATAAGATAAGCTATGGTTCTTAGTTGCTTGACAACCAGGTAAACGCCATCCTAATTCACTTGGCATCACATTACCATCGTCATCTATGAACACCTCTATTGTCATTACACCATTTTTTAAATTCATACCGTCTACTATTTTTTGAATAAAGTCTTTGGGAATAAACTTAAAATATTTAGGTGTTTTAGGAACTGTCATATGACAATTTAATCTATTATCCATTGCCGCCCATAAAGTTCTATTAGGTATATAAGTTACATAAGAATCAAGTACTATACCATTTTGAACAAGACTTTCTATTGACCATTCTTGATCATAGCAATATGATTCAACCATATACCTTTCATCTTCTAAGTTTAAATCTATTTGATCTAAATCACTAATACAATCAATTTTAAATACATTTTTACTATTCATTAAATCTCTCGGTTTAAATATAATTGGTTCTCCTAAATGCTTTTTCATAAATTCCAAAATATCTTTTTTAGAAGTAACAATTTGATAATCAACTGTTTTTAAACCAATTTGATTAAATCTATCTTTCATAGCAACTTTATCTCTTACCCACTTTACTTGTTCAGGACTTAAACAATCTAATCCAAGTTTATCAGCAATTTTATTTGAATACTCCATATAAAATTCAGAATCATTTAAAAAATAATCTACTTTAATTTTTTTATGATTCAGCCAATTTTTAAACTTATGAATTTCTATATCAAAATCATTATAATAGAAGAATTGATAATAATCTTTGTATTTTTCTAAATACTCATTACTAAAAAAATTTATATTCTTATCTGTTCTAATAAATAAAACATTAATATCTTTTCTTCTTCTCAATGCTTTTGAAAGATCAGATTCATATTCCTCAAAATATAATAAAGTTTTCATTATTTTATTCTCCTAACTATACTTTTTGATAGTAATTTTATTCCTCGATCTCTAACTTTGTCGTATTCAATATACTTAAATAACAAATCTGGTTCGGCTAGTTCAACTTCCATAATTATTGGATTACCATCTTGTAATACAATATCAACTCGCATATATAAATAACCTGTAAATTCCTCTAATTTCGATACATCATTTGCTATTTTTTTAACACAATGTGGTATGTCTGATAAATATATCGGTCTTTTTTTTTCTGAAAAAATACCAGGAAACCTTAACATATTATGGGTATTAATACCATCAATAAAAATACAAGAATACTCACCATTTTCTATACCATTAATATATGGTTGTATCATTATTCCATTATCATTCTGGATAAAAATATTTTTTAATTTATTTAATATATTTCTTAAATTTAATAAATCATCTCGATTTATTAAATATGTATTTTTTCCACTTCCAGATATTATTGGTTTAACAACTATTAAAGGATTTAAATTAAGTCTTTCTAATAAATCATCTTCATTGTATACAAAACTAGTATGGATGAATGGAATATTATTTCTTTCTAAAATATTAAATTGTTTATTCTTTTGAATATTATTAATAATAATATCTGGATAGTTTAATAATAAAATATTTTTATTTTTTATCATCTGCAACCATTCTTTAAATTTTAAATATTTATCTTGATACCCCCAAGCTGAACGCAATATTAAGCAATCAAATTTTGAATAATCAATTGTCATGTCTTCCCACGAAATAATTTTCGCATTTATATTATTATTCATTAATTCTTGCTTTAATAATAAATCTTCAGTGATTTTATTCATCCACTTATCACAAGATATAATTCCAACGTTTTTCATTTTATTTCAACTTCCTTAAACATTTATTCATTGCACCAAAATGTTCAACTAAATCTTCTCTTGGAAGTGCAGTGGTAACTCTTCCTATAAGTTGTTCCTCATTTGGCCATGATATTGATTGACCTAATATAAGTTTAATTTTTTCTTGTTCATACAAATATTTAAGCAATTCTTTTTCATCACTAATTACTCTACCGTTTTCAGCAACTTTGTTTTTTAATCCTGTAAAATCTAACATTTCAAAAAATCCAGAATCAGGTATTGTTCCATTTACAAAATCGATATTTGGTATTCCGTCTAAAATTTGACTTATATTATAATCATAAGCATAATTTCTTATATCATTTTCTATTTGCACTTTTAAGTTACTATCTTTAATAAAATCTATACCATTAATTAATGCTTTCAATAATTCTAAACGATATTTATATTCCTCAATAATTGGATTAAAATAATTATTATACTCTTTTTTTCGTCTTTCAGATGCGTTAAATGCACCAGCCAAAGCTCTACCTTGTAATACTGGTGAAGAATCCATTGTTTGAAAAATTTTATTTCGTATCGCTCTAATTATTATCTCATTTGCAACTACCATACCAGATCTAATCGATGCTAAACCATAAGATTTTGATAAACCAGTTATTGTTATTGTATTATCAAAGAATTTTTCATAAGAAGCTATCGGTTTTGCTAAATTATTTCTATCATAAGTTAGGTCTCTATATATTAAATCATCTATAACAAATACACCTTTTGATAAACAAACATTTCCAATACCTTCAAGTATTTCTTTATTATTTTCATTCATTACTTTGCCTAAAGGATTATGTGGATTTTCATTTAAAAATGCAACAACTTTTGGTGTATATCCTAAAGATTCACCATATTTAGTTTTTAAATCTGCATTAATTTCATCAATCCTTTTTGATAACTTTTGTGGATTAACATACCAATTATCTTCTTCAGATAATGGCAAAATCTCAACAGTTGCCCCAGAAATACGTTCAGGAACAAACGTAAATAAGCCATAATTTGGACCTGTCATTAATATTACATCATATGGCCTAGCAATAATACTTGAAATAATGTTAAATGCATGTGTAGAGGAAACTGTAAAAATAATATTATCTTTTGATAACCCACTATTACTTTTAAATCCTTCTTGATTTAAATATTCTAAAATTATTTTTCTTGACTCCTCATCACCTGCAGCCATAGGATAATCTGATAACTTATCGCTATCAATTATTTTAATTAGTTCTTCTTTACATAAAGGAAATGCAAATGTTCTCATTGGACTTCCACCACCAAGTGATCTTGAAGAAATATTTTTAATTCTTTCATTTTCAAGTTCATATAAATCATTGCCATATAATTCAAAAGCATCATAAATTTTATTAACTTCTCTGGAAAATTGACCATCAACTAAGTTTTCACCTAAATTTGGTAATCCTCTAACGGTATGTTCCAAAATTGGATTTTTTTCTATAATTCGTTTTAATGAATCTGGTATACTTTGCATATAATCACTCCAAATCACATATATTATATAATAATACAGTACATTTTAATCATTCAAAAATTCGATATAACATATAGAAAAAATCAATAATAAAGAGACTAATCAATTTGATATGAACCCCGTTTCTTGGACATAGAAACGAGGTTTTTATATGAGCAAATTAAGTTATGAAGATAAAATAAATTTATGCCACGATTACAAAGAAGGTTCATCAATAAATACATTATCAAGAAAATATAATAAAAGGGAATCAGGAATTACATATTTAATAAAATTAATAGATATACATGGATTTGATGTGGTCAAGACATCAAGAAATAAAAGTTACCCTATAACGTTTAAACAGGATGCAATAGATAGAGTACTATTAAATAAAGAACCAGTATGGTCAGTATCTTTAGATATAGGTTTGTCAAGCGATGGAATGTTACAAAATTGGATTAAAAAATACAAAGAAAACGGTTATAATATAGTTGAACGAAAGCGAGGTCGTCCAACTATGCCAAAAGTAGAAAAGAAAAAAGAAAATGAAACTAAAGATGAAAAAATCAAAAGATTAGAAGAAGAAAAATTATATTTGAAGGCAGAATTAGAATACTCAAAAAAATTGAGAGCTGTTGTTCAAGCAAGGAAGAATCAACAACAGAAGAAAAAGTAAGTGTTGTGAATGAACTTCGGCTAACATATCCATTAAAGATTCTTCTAAAAGTATCAGGATTGGCAAAATCCGTTTATTATTATACTTTATCTAAAAATGATAAAGATGATAAAAACAGCGAAATAATTGATAAAATAAAAGAAATATTTTTTAAACATAAAGAAAGATATGGTTATCGCAGAATAACTTTAGAATTAAGAAATCGTGGCTATAAAGTAAATCATAAAAAAGTATATCGTTTAATGGTTAAATCGGGATTAAGACCTTTAAAAAGAAATAAAAGTAAATACTCTTCTTATAAAGGAACTATCGGTAAAATTGCAGATAATCTTATTAACAGAGATTTTGAAGCAGATAAACCAAATAAAAAATGGTATACTGATGTTACAGAGTTTAATTTAAGAGGAGAAAAAATCTATCTTTCACCAGTATTAGATGGATTCAATCAAGAAATAATATCCTATAATGTTTCTAAATCACCAAATTTAGAACAAATAAATGATATGTTAAATAAAGCTTTTGATGGAAGAAATTTAGAGGGTTTAATATTTCACTCTGATCAAGGATGGCAATATCAACATGACACATATCAACAGAGATTAAAAAATAAAGGTATAAAACAAAGTATGTCCAGAAAAGGAAATAGTATGGATAATGGATTAATGGAAAAATTTTTCGGAATACTAAAAACAGAGATGTTTTATGATCAGGAAGATAAATATGAGACATTGGATAATTTAATAAATGCAATAGATGACTATATTTATTATTATAATCATGATAGACTTAAAGAAAAATTAAAAGGACTGTCTCCTGTAAATTACAGGTTACAATCCTCTAATTAATACTAATTATAAACTGTCCAACTTTTGGGGTTCAGTTCAATTTTAGTTAGTCTCTTTCATTAGCGGTATTACATATTCTTCTATTCTTGGAATTAAAACCCACGCGATTTCCCCATTTTCAATCATGTTATATAATTCATTCAAATCAATCCATTTTGCCTGAACAACAGTATTATCTGCAAAACATATCTCATTTAAATTAATATCTTTATTAACTATATAAGTTTCATAAATGTAATGATAAGGATCACGCAATTTTGTATCTATTTTTTTAATATCATAATTTGAAACTTTTATTCCAATTTTAGAATTAATTGCTCTAATACAGGTATCAGTTGGACTTTCACCACTTAAAACATTACCATTAATACTATTCCAAAAACCAGGATAATGAATATTATAATTTAAAGTATTTCGTATTAATAATAATTGTTTTTTTGAATTTAATATCCATGCATTTATAGAATAATGATACTTACCATCGGGTATTTCATCAGTATCATTTATAATAATTCCAGTATTATTAAATTTATCATCATATAAGTCCCACTTACTCATTATAATTCCTCCTTATATTGATTTTTTAATATCTTAATAAATTTGTTTATGTTATTAATATTTTTACCATTTTTATAAACAATATATACACTGTCATTAAACAATTGTTCTTTTACTTTAATTTCTTTTACATCTCCATTTGCAATTTCTTCTTTAAAAAACTCCCTATTAACAAAGCATAATCCTAAATTATTCTTTACTAATTCCTTAGATATTATACTATCATTAACTGATATAATGTTTTTAAATAAAATACCATTTTCAAAACACATTTTTTGAAATTTACCATTTCGTTTATTTGGACACATTGATATTAATCTCGTATTTGCTAGTTCTTTAATAGATTGAATTGAATCATAATTTTTTGATAGTTCTTTTCCTGAAACAAAAGTATTGTTTAAAATACATAATAAATCTTTATTATTAGTATTAATTAAATTAGTATAATCTTCATAATCAATTAACACATCATATTCATCTTCAAATTTTTTAACATCCAATTTAGAATATAGTTTTATATTAATATGGATATTAGGATATGTATTAATAAATTCAACTATCGAATCTAAAAAAATAAAATCTGATAAATAATGTCTAACCCCAATAGTCAATTCCATAGTATTTTTATTATCAAATTGTTCCAAATTTTGATTTAAAATAATAAAAGCGGATTTTAGATTTTCATACAAATTATATCCATCTTCAGTTAATTCAAAAATCTTATTATCTCTAATAATTAATGTTTTATCTAACTGTAATTCTAATTGTTTTATATTATAACTTAATGATGATTGAGCAATATTTAAATTTTTTGATGCATTAGTAAACCCATTGTAATAAACGACATAATAGAAATATTTAAACAAATTTAAGTTAAAATTATTCATGGAATCACACCTCCCAAAGTAATTAATTATACATATTATATCATATTTTTTTATCCTTGGTCTTATTAATTAAAAGACTTTTACTATCATAAAATCTTCTTAAACTTAGCTCAGTTTTTACATCCGCTTCCTTTTTAAATTCCATATTCGCATAAAATTGTTCTAATAGTTTTTTCTTAAAATTTTCTCTATATAAAAGTCTATTTATTTTATTATCTATATCACAAATCATATCATCCATTGATAATTTTCTTGAAGCAAATTCTATACATTTTCTTACAACTTTTGCTTAGTTTTTATATTATTATCTTTCATATATTTTGATAATAATTCTGCATCTTCTTCGTGTAATACAACACTGACTTCCATTATAAAAAATACCTCCTTTCTTCAAAATAGTTAAAATTTTAATTATAATAGGATATGGGAATGCACCAACAACCATTTTCGCACTTGCGAAAACAACTATTTTTCCACTTTTTAGGTTCAAATTTTAACTATTATAGTGTTTTTACCCTTATTTTATAAGGTTTTTTAATCAACTAAATTTAGTGATTTATGATTTTTCACTTATTTTTGATGTTTCTAACCGTATTACATCATTTATATCATTTTTATAATTTTCTAATGCAATTATAGGAATAAATTCTAATAATTTTTCTTTATCATTATCAAAATATTCTAGTAATTGCGCTAATAAAAATTAAAAAAAACAATTCATATTTATCAACCCCCCTTAAGTAAAAAAAAAGAAGCAAATGTTATGCTTCAATTTGTAAAATTTTAAATTTATTTTTTTCAAATTTATTCTTTTTTTCTTGTGGAATTATTTGAATAATTTCATCATTATCATAATCATTTATATTAAATAATTCTCCAGTAATTTCTGTTTCAGTTATCTTATAAAAATTTTTTAGTGTATCAATATAGTTTATAGTTTCTTCATCAGTTTTATGGTTAGATAAAATAATATCTCTATCTTTTACGTTAACAATTAGATCAAAACAATCATTTCTAAACATATATCCAATATTTTCTAATTCATTTTTATTGAAAATAATATTAGTGATTTGAACATTATAATCTTTATCTACTTTAACTTCAAACTCATCAATATACTTATTTATAATGTATTGTTTCTGTTCTTTAGTTAGTTTTATCCATAGATTATTTTGTTTAACATAGTCAGATTTTATTTTCATTTTTTCTATTTCTTATAGATTAAAGAATGTATTAATATCTTGTTTATAATCTAATGAATTTTGTAACTTTTCTAACTCATTTATTTTGTTTTTTACAATATCAATTTCCGAATTTAATAATTTAATTTCAGTTTGTAAATCATCTGGTTCTAATAATCCATCAACAAATGCCTTCTTAATTCTTGTATCTTTTTCTTCTAGTTCTGATAATTTATTTTTATATTTTATTATTTCATTTGATGTGTCTTTATTCATTATAGGTTTAAATGAATTATCAATTATTAAGAAGAAATCCAACATATCATTTAAGAATTTTAAGATGGATTTTTCACATTTCTTCTCGCTGATTCTCATTCTGCATTTTGAACATTGATAATAGATATGTTTCTTACCAGTTTTACTTGTACTAGAGCATCCACCCATAATCTTATTACATTTAGGACATTTAATTTTCTGCATAAAGATAAAAGTATGTTTTCTCATATAATTCTTTAGATTCTTTTCTTTGCTTTTTGTACCATTTCAAAATCAGTTTTATCTATAATTGCAGGTACAACATCTTCAAATATTTCTACATCTTCACCAGATCTTTTTCTATGAACCACATTACAAATATAGAGTTGATTAGATAATATTTTATCTACAGTTGTAGTAGGCCATCTTCTATTTAATACATTTTCTTCTTTAAATAATTTACAAATAGAACATACTGACATACCATCAAGATACAATCTAAATATTCTTCTTACAACTTCAGCTTGTACATCATCAATTATAATAGATTTATTTTCTGATTCTTTAGTATAACCTAAAGGTGGCTGTCCACTTATATGACCTTTTTTAGCAGCTCCTACTAAACCAAATTTAGTTCTTTCAGAACATCTTTCAATTTCTAGTTGAGCTAGTATTGTAGTCATTCTAACAAAGAATTTACCAGTTGCTGTTTCAGTATTAATATCTTCTGATACACTTTCTAAGCTATAATCATATTCTTCAAGCATTCTAAAGATACTTTCTAAATCCTGTATAGAACGAGTTAATCTATCTAATTTATAAACAATAATTTTATTTATTTTACCAGACTTCATATCTTCAATCATTTCTTGAAATTTAGGTCGTTTCATACTTTTAGCTGAAACCCCTTCTTCACGATAGACTTTATAAATTTCATATTCCTTATAATCACACAATTTCTTTAATCTATCTTCTTGTTCATCTAGACTATGTCCATATCTACTTTGATCCTCAGTTGATACACGAGGATATAAACCAGCTATTATTTTTTTTTCTTGCATATTTTTCTACCTCCTTCCTTTTTAAATATGAAAAAACACAAGAAATAAAATTTTCCTTGTGTTTAATTACTAGGATTATATCTAATTTTCTCCTAGCATACCTTATTTTAGCAGTTTTAAATTGCTTTGTCAGTAGCGAATTTAGTGGAAATTTTAGTTGTATTTTTAGTTGTGTTTTTTTGCCGCTTTTCCATATTTTATAAGGATTAAATTAAAAAATAAATTCTTAAATAAACTATCAAATAAAATTATTCATTGAATTAAGTATTTGAGTAAATTTTGTGAATGTTATAATTGCATTACTAATAGGTAAATATATTTTATCATTATCTTCATATAAATAAGCAATTAAAGTAATTTTATTATTCTTAATAATCATCTTATATGGTTCTGTTATACCTAGATTAATATTATTAATCTTAATTAAATGTCCATCAATATAACTAATACTTAAATTACCTAAACTCGCTTTCATTTTAAGTTTTTTCTTAAATTCACAAGGAAATTTTAAAGTTTCTATGGTCGTTTTCAAAAAAATTCACCTCCTAGTATTGAAAAAAGCCCATAATACCAAATATTATGAACTTATTTTAAACAAAGAAAAACACACATCTAATATAGGTGTGCGTGTATCAACCTCAATGGTGCGGATGAAGGGACTTGAACCCCCATGGATTGCTCCGCTAGATCCTAAGTCTAGTGCGTCTGCCAATTCCGCCACATCCGCATAAAGTGGTGTCCTGGAAGGGATTCGAACCCCTGACCGATCGCTTAGAAGGCGATTGCTCTATCCAACTGAGCTACCAGGACATAACATGCAAAATAATTAAATCGCATGTTAATTATACAACAAAATAAAGGATTATTCAACATTTTTAAATACAGTTTTTGAAATTTCTTTGTTATCAACGTAGAAAACAATCTCATCTACATCATAATTATCTTTAATTGACAATGAAATAGTATATTTAACCTCTTCTAAAATGTTCATTTTTTCAAAATCATCAAGCAAATAATTATTAAATTCTAAACTCATTTGTTTATCTTTAATTTCATAATCTAATAATTTAGCATTTGAATTTAAAAAACTCATAAGATTATTCTGATATGTTGGAGTACTTGCTAATTCTTCAATAATTACTTTTACTTTATCATCTTTTTTGTTTAAATATTTGGTAACCGGAATATAATAATAATTATCGTTATACTTATTTATATAATAAATAGTAACTGGGTCAACATTCTTAATACTAGTGATATTAAATACTTTATTAATCCCAAAACTTCTATTTAAAATACTTGGTAAAAATTTCTTGCTTTTTGGTAATTCAGTTAATAGTTTATCTTCAACATAAATTAAAATTCCTTTTATCTCATCTATACTAGTCAAAGTGTAACAAATAGATTCAATCATTTTTTCCTCATATTCTTCATTTATATCTAAAAAATCCTTAGAAAAATTTAGTTTAAGATTACCATTATCAAAATTTATACTTAAAATTTTTGTACCTGAAGGAATTATAGCCTTAAATCCATTAGGAATTAAACTTTCTTTTTTTCCTTCAACTATCATTGCTTCTAATAATTCTTTAGCTTGTTCTTCAACGGATTTATTACTAGATACGTATGATATGGTAGTTCTAGCCACATAATTATTTCTATCTATTAAATAAATTTCATGCATATTATTAGTATCCAATGAAGTATATTCTTCTATTTGTGGAACCTTTAAATCTTTAGTATTATTAGGAATTAAATACATAACTAATAATACTAGTAAAGTAAATGTTGCTAAAGTGATTTTTCTAATTGAAATTCTTTTTAACATAAATTCCACCTCTAATTAATGATATGTATATATTTATAAAAAATGAAAAGTCACCATTTTATTTTTGATGACTTTTGTTTTATAGACTCAATTCTCCTAATTTTAATAATTCTACTACTGCTTGTGCTCTACCTTTAACCCCTAATTTTTGCATTGCATTAGAGATATGATTTCTTACTGTTTTTTCACTAATATTTAATTCGTTTGCAATTTCTTTAGTACTTTTATTTTGTACAAGTAATACAAATACTTCCTTCTCTCTTTTGGTCATTATTTCTTTACTCATATTTCCCTTCCTTTCCTCCTAATAGAGGTGGCTTATATTTTTACTCATAGTATTGTATGTTTATGTTAAATATAAGTGAAAGGCTTTTTAACTAAAAAAACTAACAATTGTTAGCTTTGAAATTTTACAGATATATACATCTTTGTATCAAAGTTTTCTTGGACTAATCTCATAATGTTGTTAGCAAGTTCTACGCTTTGTTCGCTACTTGATACTACTACTCTTACTTGATTATTATCATCAACTTTTACAAATGCATCTAATTTGTATTCTTCTTTAATCTTTTTTTCTAATAACTGTTCTTTTCCTTTTATAGAATTTAAATCTTTTATTTTTTCAAATGCATTATTTTTATCTTCAACACTAGCTTCTTTATTATTTAAAGTTTTGTTTAACTCATTAATTTCTTCTGTTCTTTTTTCTTCTGCTTCTACTCTTAGAGCCGTCAAAACTTCACTTTCTTTTACTACTACGTCATCAGTTTTACTAGTAGTTTCAGTTTTTTCTTCATTTTTAGTAGTTTGCGTTGAATTATTAGTTAAAAGAAGTTCATTTGGCATTGTAATGTAATAAACGCTTAAAACAAGTATTAGACTGAAAAGTGTTAAAAACCATATACTTTGTTTGTTAATCATATATATCCCTCGCTTCAATAAAGTATATTATGATTAACTTAAAATATTACATAAATGGTATAAAATGATAAAAATAATCTAAAATTAAAACCCCAATTGTTAAAATTATGATTACCAAAATAAATATTAAAATTTTGATTAAGATATTATTTGATTTAACATCATCTTGTAAATCTTGAAAACCTTCAAAATCTTTTTTAGAAAAATTAAACGAATCTGAATAAAAGCTAGTATCACTTTCTTCATTTAACTCTTTCTTTTTTTGTAATTCTTCTATTTCTTTTTCTTTTAATGTATCTTCTGTTATTGGATCGGTAACCATAGTATTTTCTGCTTTTAAATCTGATAATAAATCAGTAGGATCTAAGGTTTTTGATTCGTTACTATTAGTTTTATGAGTAATAGAATCTATTAATCCCTGTAAATCTTGTTTTTCTTCTTCTTCGTTAATTTGATTAGTTTTATGTTTGTTTTTTATATCAAGGTTACTTAATATATCGTATTGTGTATTTCTAAGTTTTCTATATTTATCTTCTTCGTGAACAATATTTTTTTCTTTTTTTACTTTATCTAAAAGTGCATTAATATCATAATCTTTTTCTTCATAAGTATCTTCTTCATAACTAACATCATCATAATCAAATTTTTTATCGTTAAGCATATTTCTATATGATTTAGCACGTTGATAATCTTCTCTACTTTTTATAATATCTTTCAATTTGGTAATATCTATTTCATTATTTGTGTCAATTATTGTTTCATTTGATGAATATACACTGTAATCTGCTTCTTTATACAAATTTTCATTTTTAGTTGTCCTTCCGACAAACTTATTATTTGCGTTGTAATATCTATCCATTCTACTCTTCACAAATAACCACCTTCTTACCATTCATATCAAAATAATAACATATTTTTGTCAAAAATAAAATATATAACACTTTTTTTGTTGATTTTTTAATTTTTAATATATATAATCATGTATAGAGGTGAATAAAATGCTTAAAGTAAATAAAGATGTATGTATAGGTTGTGGTGCTTGTCAAGCAATGGTACCAGAAGTATTTGAAATAGATGACGATGGACTTGCATTTGTAATGGATGATGCTAAAATTAATGAAAACAAAGCTGATGTAGAAGAAGCAATTGAAAATTGTCCAACTGGAGCAATCTCAATGACTGAATAATGAAGAAACTTAAAAAGTTTCTTCATTTTTGTTTATATTCTAAATTATTGTCGCTAGCTTTTAATAGTTTTATATTTTTATTTGAAGTGTATATAACTAACTTTTCTATTTCTATACCATAAATTTTAGTATTATTAATTTCCTCATCTAAATGATATTCTTCTAAACAATTAAGATAGTATTTAAATAATTTATCAATACTTGTATATTCTATACTTTCAAGGTTTTCTTTAAGATTATTATTCCAAGCGGGATTAATTTTTGGAGTTACTATATTAATTTTATATTCATTAGATTTTAATTTTGAAAAATAATTTTTCATATTCTTAATATTTATTCCATTTTTAAAAGTTAATTCATAATAATTAAATTCATTATTTGTTTGATTTTTATTTTGATTAAATACACTAACTGTATTGTTATTATTTTTGATAAAGGTAAAATATTGTATAAATAAAATAATAAGAAAAACAATACTTAAAATATATTTTGAAAATTTTGTCATTTTTTCTCACCATTTTTAGTATTGTCTATTATATATAAATTATTTAGTAAATTTTATTTAACAGTAAATTTCTTCTTCAATTCTATTAAATTCTTCAACTGATACTATATTATCAATAGTTAAATTTTTAAATTTTAAATTTTTAGCTTTTAAAATATTTAATACTTCTTGTTTACTTCTATTAACTGCAAGTATTTTAAATCCATAATTGAATACTAAAGTTGATAATGGTATAGATTGAGTACTCCTTACTGTACGTCCTTCTTTAAAATGTTTAACTTTTTTTTCAAGAAATTCTCCTATTTCCCTATTTTGTCCATAACAAATAAATAGTAGATCACTAGCATCATTCCATACTGCTAAAGCTAAATATACGTTTTTATTTTTAAAGGCTTCAGCTTTTTCAAAAGTAGTATCATTAAATGTGGCTTGCCATGTCTTAGCAATAAAACTTGCGGATTTAACTTCTAAATAAATAGATTGATTTTTTTCTTCTTTACAATCAAAACCATGTTTTTCAGTATTTACTAAATTAAATCCTAAAGCTTTACCAGCAATGGAATCTCTTAATTCATTTATAAAAGTATCGGTATCTTCTTTTTGATATTTTTCTTGAATCACTTTTAATTGTTTTAAAATTTCAGTTCCTTCTTTTATAAAGTTTTCATCTATTGGTTCAAAATACCCTTTATGAAGTAATTTTAAATCTTTATTATTCATACCTACACCTCATTTAAATTATCTATTTTAAATAATTCATAATCTTGTTTCATATTATTTTTTTTCAAATAATAATTTATTCTAAATTGTAAAATTTCAGAAACATTTGGATCAATGTGATTATCTATACATGCTTGATACACAAAAGAATTTTTATTTACTTTTTCATTTATTTGTATCAATATATACTTATTTTTTCTTTCTTTTTCTTTATTCAATTCATATACTGCTTGAGCTGTAGTTCCAGATCCTGCAAAAAAATCCATAATTAAATCATTTGATTTTGTTGAAATTCTAATTAAAAATTTAATCATTTCAACTGGTTTTGGAGTATCAAAAATATTAGGAATCCCAAGTTTTTTTAAGTCGTTTGTTCCTTGTCTTGAGAAAAATTTTAAAATTGATGGTACATTATCCATAGCTTCTTCTAGATAATGTTTATGATATGGTCTACCTTCTTTAAAATAAAGTAAATTTTTATTATGTAATTCAATTAATTTTTTATCACTTGACCATCCTCTAGTTTTCAATGCTTTTAATTTTAAACCTATTTCTTTAATGTTAACATCACGAGGAGTTCCAGGAGTTGAAAGGTCTGTTGCAAAAAATATTCTACCGCTTTCATCTACATTACAGTAATTTTTTAACCAAGTAATTCCGTATTTAAAACAATAATTTTTTATTATAGGTTTAATTTTTTCATTAGCAATTTTGTAGCCTTCTTGTTTGTAAATCTTAGTTATTTCTCTATATAATTTTGTAATCATTTGTTTATCTTCAGGGATTTCCATTCTATTAATTTGAAATTTTCCAAGTTTTTTCTTATTTTTAGCAAAACACAAAATATATTCATGAACAGTATTAATATGTTTGGCATTACTTCTTTGAGATTGATTAGTAATGAAAGTTCCAACAAAATTATCTTTTCCAAAAATTTGATCACATAAGATTTTAAGATTAGCATATTCATTGTCATCAATACTAATAAAAATAACACCATCATCTTTTAAAAATTCTTTTGATTTTTTTATACGTTCATACATAAATGAAGCCCAATCATTACTTTCAACCTTATCGTTATAGCTTTTATTTCCTTTTGTATTATAGGGTGGGTCAATATAAATCATTTTAATTTTATTTTGGTACTTCTTAAAATTAGAAGTATTCATAACTTTAAAATTATCACCAATATATATTTCGTTTTTACTCATAATGATCACCTATATACTTATTTTACCATCTTTTTAGTCTAAAATGGAAATATTAATATTACCTATCCCACCATCAACATCAACTAAATTTGAACCAGTACCGTAATAAGTATTTCCTTTTACTTTTTCGCCATTAAGATTTACAGCTCCGATTCCTTTATCAATTTTTATTTTATAATCATTAATAGTTCCATTCAAATTTAGGTCTATCACACCTACTCCAGAATCTATTTTATTATTACCAGTTAATGTAGAATTTAAAGATAATTGTCCTACTCCCATATCTAAATCTAAATTATTAATTTTTCCATTATTAATTTCTATTGAACCAGCTCCTCCATCAATTTCTGTATTATCAAATGTATTTAAATTATTAATAACTACTTTCCCTGCTCCCAGGTCTAAGTATAAATTTTTAGTAAGCAATTGGTCAACATTTAATTTTCCTGCACCAGATTCAATGGAAACCATATCAAATATAAAATTTTGAGGTACATATATTATTAAATCACTATTTTGAGTTTTATTAAACCATCCATGTTTTTCTTTAATATGTAATCTGTTATTATCTTGTTTAAAATTAATGTTTTTGTTATTAGTTTCAATCTTAAGTTTATTACCAGTTTTGATAGATATATTCATACTAAATATATCAATATTTAAAACAAATGTATCCTGATTTACATTTAAGTTTTCAAATTCATTTAAACTATTATTAGAAGCATTACTAAATAATGAAATTCCATAAATAATTCCTGAAATAATATTAAATATAAGAAAAAAGGCGAAAGCAATAGCACAATATTTAATTAACTTTTGAAACTGGATCATTTAATTTCAATCCCTCCAAAAATACAAGTTGAATTAATATATAATGTTATTTCTGATTCAGTATTTCTATTTTTTCTTTCATCAGATACTCCTCCAAAAATAGGGGTTGAATTTATTTTTATTTTTACATTATCAGGTACATATATTGTTATTCCCCCAAAAATTGAACTGGCATTTATTACAGTATCTTTTTTTATAATGGCATCTTTTAAATCACATTTTATCCCGCCAAAAATAGAGTTTAAACTACATCCTGTAAATTCTTCATCATCAAAATTAAGATTTTGACCTCCAAAAGTAGCATAATATTCTTTACCACTCTTTTTATTAATTTTTTTAATTTCTTTTTTTACTTTACTATTTAATAAGTCTCTAAAAATAAATGATAAACCACTCAAAACTAAAATTAAAGGTATAACTAACTTTAAAATAAGTTCAAAACTTATTAGGCTTTGACATCCTAAAAACAATATAGTACCAACAATTATCCCTATGATATCGAAACTTTTATCTTTATCTTTAAATAAATCAATAAAACATGGAATAATTATAATAAAACACCACCAACCATCAAAGAAAATATTAATATCTGTAATTTCTAAAGCGTTCAATCCAAAAATAACTCCAATAATAACCAAGAAGACTCCCCATAATAAATGACTTACTCTATTCATAAATATCACTCCTTTTTAAATACCTAATGTTAATATACTATTATTTTGGCTTTTTGTATACATTTTTTAAATAATTAAATAAATTCATTATTGCTTATTTAAAATTTAAAGAAATATTATTTAGATATTGACTTGTATAATTTATAGTAAATTAAAAAAGACAATAAAAAATCGCCTTTTTTAATTTAAAATTATTTCTTGATCATAATAATTACTTAAATAATTGTCAGTTAAAATTAATTTACTATCTTTTATTTTAAAAATAGATTCATTAGGAATTGTTATATCATTAGAACTTTCTAATATTTCTGTTCTAGTATAATATAACTTATCATCTTTTATTTGAAAGTTTCCAACTGAATTTTCTAAAGTATATGTGTAAAATTCTTTTTCGGATTTTCTTTTATAATACATTACTTTTAAATTAGCTTTAAATTTATAACCTTTATTTGATTCAGTAATGTCATCTAAAAACAACATTTCAAATTTAGAATTCCAGCTTTCATTTAAAGTTATTTTTCCACCATTTATAGTATGATATCTTTTAAGTCCACCAAGTTTTTTTGCGTATTCAGCTAGTTTGTTTTGATTGCAATAATTACCATAAACAATTCTATAAGAGATAGTATTATAAACAAAATTATTTTTTACGGAATAGTCTACAATGGTAAAGTCATTTTTTGAATCATAATAATAGGTTGTATTATTACAGTTTAAGCTTTCTAAAGTTTTTAAAAAATCTTTAACTTCATTAAGCAAAACTTTATTACTTCTTAAATTTTTAAACGAATAACTTTTATCATTTTCTTTAGCCATGAATGATAATTTAGGAATCCCTAATTCTACCGTTTGACTATTATTTTCTTTATCATAGATTATACTTATTTTTTTATATCCTAAGTATATATTTCTCAGTATTAAAAAATATAGTATTAAAATAATTAAAAGAATTACTAAAACCGAAATAATTATTTTCTTTTTCATAATTCCTCCATTTAACCCACAGTATGTATATTACTTGTAAATGTAGAATCATATTTCCAATTTATTAAATCGGAAGATATTAATTTAATTTTAGTTGTTGCAGAATCTCCTTGGCTTAAAGTTATAATATATTTATTATTTTCTTTTTCTATATTATCTATATTACTTAAATAAGTAACAGTCTTTGGAATTTCATTTATATATCCAACATTTTCCCAAGACTCACCACCATTTATGGTAGAAAATATATATGGAAATTCTTTTTGATTATTATGAAGTAAAACAATTCCAGTTTTTTCATCATACATTATGAAATCTATTAAAGTTTTACTAGTTCCATTTTCTGGTAATTCAATAGTTTCCCAATCATTACCACTATTTTTTGTTATATAGGCTTTTTTTATTTCACCGCTTCCCATAGTCCAATCTGTACCTAAAGCTACATATCCAAAATTTTGATCGGTAAACCCTACAATACGACGTGTTATATCTTTATGTACCTCAGTGTTTGCTAATTCAAAAGTTTTCTCTATCCAATTATTTCCATTATCTGTTGATATTTTTAATTTTGGTTGTTTTCCATAAAAATAAGCAATAGGTACTAATTCATTAGTTGAGATAAACCAACTACTATTTTTAAGCGAAATGTCTTTATAAAAATCTAATGTTTCTTCTACTTCATTACTTGAAATGTCAGTTTTAATCCAATTATTACCATAATCTCTTGTAAATAATAACTCGTTTTTGGAATTTATATAATAATCTGTTTCCATACTATAATCAACTTTTTTTGTATCTCCATCTACATTATCAAAGATGTATTGATATATTTCAGGAGCAACAACACTACTACCATCACTAAGTGTGATAGTTAAATAAATTCCTTGAGATACTGTTCCACCTTTTCCAGCTTTATAATCGTCAAAATTTAGTGCCTCTATTTTTTTGTTATCCCTCATGTCAAATACTACCGTAGAATCTGAAAACTTTTTGTTAGGATATATAGAGACTACATAATAATCTAAATTGCTCAATTTGATTTGATTTTTAAAAGGTATGGTTTTTAGTTTGTCGCTTAAATAACTTATATTTAAACTTTTAGAGTATTCCATTACCAAAGATGAATTAATTTCACAATCTGTAACTGTTTTACATTCTTTAACACTTTCATAACTATACTCTAAATTTTTATTTTTATAATTGTAATATCCTCTACCTACATATTTTAAATCGTTGTCAAAATAATTAATTGATAAGGAAATAGATTTAATATTACCTTTTTTATTTAAATCAATATTTAGTCCTACAATATTAGATTTTAAATTTTTTTGATTCTCCGTTTTATTCATTATTTCAATAAATTCTTCTAATCCTTTATTTTGTAAATTATAAAATCCGATAAATCCGATTTCGTAAGGATTGTTTCCCTCCTTAATTGTTTTTGGATGATAATGTTTATATCTAATAATCAATAGTAAAGCTATAACTATTAGAAAGCAAAAAGCAATAATAGACACTTTTTTTACTTTTTTTCTAAAATTTTCTTTTTTTAGACGTTGTTCCTCCTTTATATTTTTTATAGCTTTATTTACTTCTTCTTGAACATTTAATTTACTTACCTTTCCTCTTTTTCCACTTAAAATTTCAGAGACGTCTACTCCTAATTCACTTGCTAATTTTTCTAAAAGTGTAACATCTGGAAAACTTAATCCTCGTTCCCATTTACTTACAGCTTTATCTGTAACAAATAATTTATCTCCTAATTCTTGTTGAGTTAAATTTTTTTCTTTACGAAGTCTTGCAATAAATTTTCCAACTTTATTATTATCCATGATTTTCACCTCAAAATAATCATATCACATAAATTAAATTTATAACTCTACTTTTAGTTTAGTTAATAATACCATAATTAATTATATTTTGAAATAAGAAAAAAAGAAAGTTTTTAGCATGTAAATTTATTAAAAAAAATCTAAAATATTTTCTAGATTCTTTTCTATATTATATATAATTTAATTTTTATATTAAGTCTATTGTTCCATTTATATTATCAGTTACAGGTATAGCCCTATCTCTAATTTCTTCTGGTATCATTGCATATTTATCATTAAATCTTATTAACTTGAAATTATCGTACATAAATGTCATTTGTTCAAATGGAAATCTAATAATTCCAGGCGTGTTAAAACCAATACCAAACTCTAATAAAAGTACATTTTTATCAGAATTATTTCTTATAAAATTATTATACTTATTTTGCATTTTAAACCAATTATCATCTTCAACAAATGTATTATCGCATCTTAAATTAACTGACATCTTTTTACCACACACAGGACATTTAGGAACTAATGAAGAAGGTATTTTTAAATCTTCATCTATATTTGATAACATTTCTTTTACTTGTTCTTCATTATCATATAGTTTGTTATGACATGGTGTAGCACACTGTAGTTTTGAATAACTACCTTGAACTTCAAATACTCTTTCTTTATCAAATCCATTATTTATAAACTGTCCATCAGTATTAGTTGTGATAACAAAATAATTCTTATCTTTAATTAGATTAAATAAATTTTTATAAAGGTCAGTATTTCTTCTTTCATAATAAGAAAAATAAATGTGTTTAGACCAATAAGCCCATCTTTCTTCTTCTGTTCTAAATGGATAAAAAGATGAAGTATATAAATCTTTTATTCCGTACTTTCTAATCCAATCTATAAAATCGTGTTCAAATTTTGCTCCACTATAATGAATACCTGCTGCATCTGATAATCCTGCACCTGCACCAATTATAATTGCATTTGCTTCATCAATCCATTTTTTAATTTTAATAATATCAGTCATTATATTTCATCACCTTTATCATAGATTTTTTTTATAGATTATTAAATCTTCATCTTTAAATACATTAAATATAATATGTTTGAATATACCTATATTTTCTTCTATGTAATTTGTAATAGTTTTAATTGCTATTTCAATTGCCTCATCTTGTGGAAATCCATAAAGTCCTGTTGCTATACATGGAAATGCAATACTTTTTAATCCTTTTTCTTTGGCAAGCTCTAATGAATTATAATAACAATTTTTTAAATCTTCTTTATCTTGTTCAGTTGGAATCCCATTTACCTCTGGTCCAACTGTTTGAATAATATATTTACTAGGTAAATTATATGCATTAGTTAAAACAACTTTACCATTAGGTAATGTCCTACCTTTCATAATATTATTACATTCTTCACGAAGTTCTATTCCTGAAAATGAATGAATTGTATTATCTATACATCTATGAGCAGGATTAAAACAACCAAGTAAATATTTATTACAAGCATTTACTACTACATCACATTTTAGCGTTGTTATATCTCCTCTCCATATAGAAATAATACTTTTATCAAATGGGATTTCTTCTTCATTCACAATACCTTTCTTTTTTATTTCTTCCTGTAAATATTCATCTTGAATTTTTAGGTATTCTTCACTTATTGGCTTTGGTTCTCTTATATTTCTAATTGCACGATATAATTCTTTCTTTTCTTCTAATGATGATGGTATTTTTATGTTAGCTAGTCTTGTATCTTCTTTAATTAGTTCTTGAATTAAATAATCAATATTATTTATAGAATCATCCCTCTCTAACTTTGATAATATCATCTTCATTAATATGACCAATCAGTAAACTGCTATTTTTATCATGCTCACACATATTACTTAATACTTGTTTTTCATCATAATTAGCATAGCAATACTTGCACATGTGATTACAAGTATTATATACTCCTATATCAACCATTTGAACACAATTACATTTTTGTTCTTTTCTCGCTTTCCAATTAGGATATTTTTTACCAGTTAAAATATATGCTAATTCATGTGATACACATTCTCCTATAGTAAAGCCATATTCTGCAAGATTTCTATCCTCAAAACAAGTTTGAACTGTCATTCCATATTTTTTTGCACTTTCACTAAAACTAATACCTATTTCTTTATAATCATTTTCAGTAAATTCACGAAAGTTTAATTTCTTTTCATTTTTTCTAACATTTTTATAATCATCTATAAACGATATTATTATTCTTTTTGCATATCCTTCTAATAAACTGCACAATTTGTCAAATGCTTTTTTATGATATTCTACGTTGTACTTATCACTTATATATAAAGGATCATATCTAATACTTAAATTATCTACTCCAACAATATTAGATAATTCTTTCACGGCTTCTATTATCTTTCCTTTTGATGGAACATTTGGTTCAATATCTTTATGATATGAAGTTAAAGTAACATGAAATAATATTGGCTTTTTGATTTCCCTTAAATATTTTAGTATAGGTATCGGATTTTTTGTACAAAACATGATAGCATCTACATCGTCAAAATATATTCTACTAATCATTTTAGGATTAAATGGATTTCTTACATCTACAAATCCCTCTTTATATCTATTCATAAACCATTCGCTGTAAAAAGCAATTATATCTGTCCTTCCACTAACATTTAAAATCATTGTTTATATTTTTCTCCAAACGCTTTCATCATATCAAGTACGTCTTTTAATTCGTTTCCTTTATCTGTTAAGGAATATTCTACTTTAGGTGGTACTACAGGATAAACTTTTCTTTTAACAATTCCGTCACCTTCTAATTCTCTTAAATTTTCTGTCAATACTTTAGCTGATATCCCAACAACACTTCTTGTTAACTCATTATATCTTTTTGTGCCCGTTAGTAAATCTCTTAGAATAATAATTTTCCATTTGTTTCCTATAATAGATGCTGTATATTCAACTGGACAATTTGTATAAGTTTTTGTCATAGGTATCAACTCCTATATATATTATACAACAACACTTTCATTTGTGGTAGTACGCACTTTTTGGTAAGTATAAAAACGTGATAGATTGTTAATAAAATTACATAATAATTTATCTTGAACATACTTTTTTTAACCTAAAATTACTAATATAAGATATTTTAGACCTGCTCCTTTCTAAATATTTACTAAATAAATTTTAGTTTAGACAATATTTTAATGATTCTTAACAACTTCGCAATTTATGCCAAACGAAAATAAAAATAATTCATCTATGATACGTTATGAATGTATAAAATAGGCGGTGTATAAATGATTAAAAAATTTAGAATCAAAGATTTACGAGAATATTATAATTATTCACAAGAAGATATTTCAAATAGATTAAATATAAATCGTAGATCCTATGTAGAATATGAAACACAAAAAAATGCTATACCAATTTCTTTACTACTTGAAATTGCTGAATTTTATAATGTTAGTTTAGATTATATTGTAGGAATAACAAACATTAAATACTTTAATGGTAATAGAAAAAAATTTAAATTATCCCAATTAACTAAAATTCTTAAAAATTACCGGTTATCAAAAAATACGACACAAAAAGACTTAGCGAATAAACTATCCTATAATCATAATACAATATCACAATATGAAACTCAAAAAAGATCAATTTCTGTTGAAACACTAATTAGTTTATGTAAAATTTTTAATGTTTCATTAGATGTACTAGTTGGTATAAAAGATAAGTAATTATTCTATAATTCTTGATGCATCCTTGATTAAAGGTAGTTGTAGTTTTACCTACCCCTCCTTTCTGATTTGTTATTGCGATTATTTTACATTCTGACATTTTTGACTCCTTTCTATATTTATTAAAAAAACTAAGAAATTTATTAAAAATCTCTTAGTTAAACTCTTTATTCATTTATCTAACCACTGAAAATTAATAAAATGTGGTTTAATGTAGTTTGGAAATATTTAAATTTATCTTAAATCCCCCATTTTATGGGTATAAAAACAAATGACAGACCTCTCGGTCTGTCTTCAGGGGGCGAAGTTGTTTAGTCATTTTTTATTTTACAACTTCATTTTCCCATTATTTTTTTAACTGTTTTAATTTAATTTATATTAAAGAAAATTAAATATAATTAAGAAAAATCTAAAAAAATATTACCTAATTATTACCTAATTTAATATTTTATACATGTATAGAATCCCGAAATTATTTTATATATAGTTCAATTACTATTTTTCCATAAAAACCTTATACCTTTCATAATAACTATATCACTTGAATTGGTAATCTAAAGATTTCTATCTATAAATATTAAAATCTTTTTAAGGTTTAAATAATTATCATTTTTTATTATAAATAATAATGCGCTTAATCTAACTCATTAAAAATCAGATGATTAAATTCAAGATTTTCACTTTCTAAGATTTGTTTAAGAAAACTAGGTCTGATATCATAATTATTTACTTCTTTTAAATCAATCCACTTGAAAGCCAACTTTATATTATGACCTTTATCATTTTCAATAATAGTAAAATTATTAGTATCTATATTTTCTATAGGACTCATTAAATAGTAGAAAGATATTTCATGAATTTTTTTTGAATATTTATTTATAAAGTAATTTTCTACTACACCCAAATATTTACTAATATCAAACTTTTTTCCTACTTCTTCTAACAATTCGCGTTTAACTGCAGTCTCTGTTGTTTCACCTAGTTCTACATAACCTCCAGGTAAACACCAAAAACCACTATCATCCATATCAACTAATAAAAGCTTATTATTTTTTATAATTAATCCTGAAACTCTAAACTTAAAATTATAATTATCTGTTTTAATTTTTATACTTTCTCGCATATAATAACCACCTCTATTATTTAGAATAACTTTCTTACACTATCTATATTGTAAATGTACTTCCTGTTGTATAATGAACAAATTATATTACAACTGCTAAATAATTAGTATTAATAATATATTCCAAAAATTCATATTATATTTTGTTAGTATCTTACCTCTTTAAAGTCAAAGTAAATTTTTCCAAATTTTCACTTTCTATATTATTTGTTTCATTCATATAATACTTCTTTATTATTCTCATAATACCATTATGAGTAACTACTAAAATATTAGCATTTTCACTATTATTTAGTTTAACGTAATCAAAAAAGTAATCTAATCTAATTATTATATCATTTAATGTTTCTGCACCTTCGGGATTAACTATATAATCTCTAACCAACTTTAAATATTCTCTAGTATAATCTTTTTTATATTTTTCATTTAAAACACCTAAATTGCGTTGCACAATACAAGGTAATATAATAGGTTCACTATATGGATACACAAGTCTAGCAGTTTCTAAAGTCCTTTTATAAGGCGAAGAATAAACGATGCTAAAATCATCTTTTGCAAAAATATTTTCCACACATTGTTTTCTTCCATTATCATTTAAAGAATAGTCTAACTTTGTAGCAATTAATCCTTTTCCATTTAAATCAGTTGTACCATGTCTTAAAAATGTTAAATTCATTTTTTTAGCCTCTTTTGTAACTCTACATCTGATTTATCAGTACTTTTATTTTTTATATGATTAATATATTTATCTAAAGACGAATAAAAGTTATCAATATTACTATCATTATTAATTAAATAAGTAAATTGCTCTCCTAATCCACCTATTTCTAAACTTTTATAGTCAGCACTATAACGTAACTCTTTTAATTTATTAGCACGTCTGCTATTTTTTTTCTTATCTTTTTTTATTGTTCTTTCTACTACATCTTCTATTGTTACTGATAAATCTGCTTTTCTTGTACCTCTTGGAGAATCTGTTCTTAATCTTAAATACTCTCTCATAACTCTATCATTGAATGGAGCATCAATATATAGTAAATTAACTTTATCACCTAATATTTTATATAACTCTATCATACCATCAACACCGTACATTGTATCTAAAATTATAATACTTTTTTCAGGATTAGCCATTTCATAAACCTTATTTACAAATAATCTCCAAAAGTTATTTAAATCTCTTTTTTCTTCAACATCTTGCCATTCTTCAAAAGATAAATTTGTTTGAGTATCTTCATAAACTTTAGGAAAAACATCTCTTATTTTTATATGTTGAATTTCATCATATTTATCTTTTAAATAGTTTATTCCTCCACTTTTGCCAGACTCAGAAGTACCAGCAACAAATACTATTTCTTTATTCATACTTTGTTCTCTCATCATAAGTTCCCTCCTTAAAATTTCTATAGGGTGATCTACAAACATCTCATTTGCAGACACACCATTGTATAATTTTTCTACTAATTTTTTTCTATCATCTTCTTTAGTATAACTATCAAGTATTTTTTTTAAAAGAATTATTAGATAATTATCAGGTTTATTTTTTATAATAAAACTATTATGTTTTTCTCCTAATTTCAAAGTAACAAGCAAGTTAATTTTCATACCTGTTTCATCAAAACTACGATAAATTGTTCTTTTAATATGATTAATATCTTCTTTTCTAGTAAAACTTGTATCTTCTGTTTTCTTTAATAGTTTAGGTGGATCTAAATCAAAAAGAATACCATCTATTGTAAAATTCCAAATCGCTGTTTCAATTCCCAACTTTATTTTACTACTTTTATTATAATTAACACAAGCATTAATTTCTAATAGAATTATATCAAAGAGATTACTTATATCATCCCATTGAAAAACATTAGCATTATCTAAAAACTTTTCTTTATCAATTAACTGCGAAAATTCGAAAATATCATTATCTTTATACAGCAACGCTATAATTTTATTTGTTTTTACTTTTCCTTGTAATAAATTATAATACTCATTAAACAAAGATAGATAGTCACCACTATAAAGTTTCTTTATTTTTGTTGTATTTAACTTTTTGAAGAAAACATCGTTTACTTCTCCTTTAGTTTGACAATTTGAAGTTGGATATCCACTTGTATTAATAATAAAACTGTCTAATTTTTCTATATATTCAAAAAGCATTTTCTTTAAAGTTTTATCATAAATTAACTCATTAGTTTTCATATATTTAATACATCACCTATCTTTCTTGTCAACACTTTTACATTTTCGGTATATGACATTTCATAAGGAACTTTACTACTCGGTCTAACTAATGGACTATACTTTTTCATAATTGCATATTTACTATTAGGTGTTGTAGCATTATATTTAATTAAATACATATTTTCTGCATCATTTAAATCCCCAACTTCAGAAATATTAATAGTTGGTGGTATAATTTCAGGAACAGCTGATAAAAACAACTCTCCTCTGTAATCAGTTAAATATATTGAATCTGTAGGTGCTGGACTCAAGCCGTTCAACAACAGCATATCAAAATCACCATTTACCTTTTGCTGTCCCTTTCTTAATTCATTACCTAATCTTATAATATCTAATAAATTATTTTCATATTCATTTATATAATCTAATGCTATTTTATCACTAACATTGCTCATATTTATTCTAATACCTTCTAATGTTGGTATAACTCCTGTTTTTCTTTTCATTTTATTATTTATTTTCTCAACAACAGGGTCATAATTTCTAGTTTTAAGCAAAGTACATCCATAATTTAATTTATCAATATTTCTTATCATCAACTCTATGTGCCCATGAATACATAATTGTGATTTAGATATTTGATTAAACAAAACATTTATACCTGTAAGTTCACCATTAAATACATTATTATTTAAAGTTTCCTTTAAATTACTTATAATATATTTTAATTCTTCTAGTTCTTCTATTGTTAAATCTTGAAAATTTTCTTTATGAATAAATTGTCTATTTTTTAAATATACCATCATATTAGCAGGAAAATATGGGACAGTTGGAAAGCACAATTCCCAAAACCTAAATCTATTACTATATTTTGCCAGTATTTCTCTATTAAAATCATCAGAACATAGTTTACAATGTTCATATCTATTAGGTTTCTGATAATAACTATCATCAAGTATAGTTGTTGCAATATTTTTTTCTTCTTGTGTAAGTTTCTCTTTATCTAATAAATATTGTAATGCTAATCTAGTAATATTATTTCTTTTCTTCACGGTTTCGGACATAACACAGTACAAAGTTCTAAACTGTTCTTGATTAATATTTTCTATTCCAATATCAAAAAATGTAACAAAATCATCAAATTGTCTTGGCATATTCATTGCTACTTCCACCTCCCTGGAATATGAATTATAAAATCTTATCAGTAACATATACTATTAATTTAAAAGCATAATTTTTAAGTTTTTTTTCGTCTACTTGATTCATTTTAAAATCTTCTATAAATTTAAGGTAATCAAAATATTCATAGTTAAAGTTAGTGCTAAACATATTAAAAGTTTCTTTATAATTTTTCGGTCTATAATTATGTAATATTAGAATTGATTTCATAATTACATATATTTTTTTAAATAAAGATTTAACTTGTCCGCTATCTAAATTCATATATGTTAATAATCTCTTGCAATTATGTAAATCATTAAAAAGAAGTGTTTTAGTCGCATTTTTACAATTATTATAATCTATATTTGGTATTTTTAAATTTGAATTTATATAAGCTATATTTAAGATTTTTTCTTGATTTAATAAAAGATAATATATAGTTTTTTGATCTAACAATCCCTTTTCAAATTCATTTTTAGAATAAATTGTATTACCTATCTTAATATCATAACTATTAGAAATTTTTTTAATGGTTTCTATATCATTAAAATTATAATTACTAATAACAATAATACAGTCTATATCACTCCAACCAACAACTACATCTTTTGTAGCACTACTACCAATTATATAAATTAATTCAAGATTATTATCTAGTGCCCCTTTCAAATTTTCTATATAATCATCAATTATATCTGTATAATTATTATTCATTTAAACGCACCCCATTTCATTAATTATATCACTAATAGATTTATAAAAATTATTGTCTATATTTTTATAAAAATAACATACTAAATATAGAGAATAATAATAATCTTTTTTTGACATTTTTCTAACATTAAAAACACACAATAATCTCATTATAATATAATACTTAATTTCTTTTCCTATATGTATATTATTTTTCTTTAAAATTTCTAAATAACTTAAAATATATTTTTTTCTTATATCACTTGTTATTATATCGGAATTTATATAAATATTAGATTTATTATATTTATAATGTAAATTAGGTTCAAATAAACTTGACTGTTCAATAGCAAGTTCGTGTAAATAGTACGATTTACTATGATATTTTGGGCAAAAATAATTGTCATAAATTAAAGTAGATATAATTGTAATAGCTAATTCACCAATTATAGGATTATAACCAGCAGTTGCTAAATCAAAAAAACACGGTGTTGAGGAAATATTTAGAGTATTTGGATCACCTTGGCTTAAAATACATTGATACTTTTTATTTTTATTATTTAAAAAATATTCTTTTGTTTCTTTTAAAATGTTTTGTAAATTAAAGTTGTACTTACCATTTATGACAATTAACTTTTTAAAATCACTACAGTTCATATACCATTTGTCTAATCTTGAATTTATCCTTTCAATAAAGAATATATTACTAGGACAATAACTTCTAAATACCTTTTTTCTACTATAAATAGTACTATAAGCATCTAAAATATTTTTAAGTTCTCTATCTGTTGCTTTATCTCTTATATTAGTTTTATCATTCTTTACAAGTATATCATTTAATAAGCCACTATTCTCCTTTACTTTATTATTAAAATTATAAGCAATTAAATATTTTTTACAATGAGATAAATACTTTACAAATAATATGGTCATAGTTGGAATTTCTTTATAAGAAATAAGATAACCATTTATTTCTTTAATAAAATAATCCTCATCTGTTATTTTGAAAAAACATTTTCTCTTTTGATAGATTGCACAGCCATTAATTGAAAAATTCTGAATATTTATATAAATAACTTTATCAAATTTTCTATCTATATCTTTATGAATCTTCTTTATTAAAGTATTTTGTTTAATATTACAGACCATATTGCACCTCTCATTAATATTGTAAATTTATAAAAAAGGACAAAAAGTAAAATGTTTCCTTTGTCCTTCTAGTTGGTCTTCTCCATAGGAAAACACAATTTCCAAAAATTCACTAATATTCTATTATTTAATTATCTAAAAGTCAATATTTTTTAATTGTACATAAACAAAAAGCGACGGACATAAGTCCGTCTTCAGGGGGTTTTGGTTGAATACACTCTCACATATAATCGTAAGAGTGAGCGTGTAATACTATCACGCTAAATACATAATATTAAAAATTCAAATAAATGTCAATAATATTTATACCAATAAAATTTAAAATTTTTAATCATTAGTTTAAATTGTCAATATTTCCAAGGATTTCATCTATTATTTTCTTATTGTCAAGAGTGTAAACCTCATTTTTAAGAAATTCCAATGAATCATTTTTAGCTTGTAACAATATTTTATAGTCTTCTTTCAAATTGGCAATTTTAAAAGTCATATCACCACTTTGTTTTATTCCAAATAAATCTCCTTGTCCTCTTAATTTAAAATCTTGTTCACTAATTTCAAAACCATCGTTAGTATTTTTTAATATTTCTAATCGTTCTTTTGATTTATCACTAATTAATACACAATATGATTGTAAATCATTTCTACCTACTCTTCCTCTTAATTGGTGTAAAGTTGAAAGCCCAAACCTATTAGCATCAAAAATTACTATCATAGTAGCATTTTTAACATCTACACCAACTTCTATAACAGTAGTACTAATTAAAATATTAGTTTCATTTTTAGAAAATTTATTCATTACGTCATCTTTTTCTTCTGAACTCATTTTTCCATGCAAAATTTCAATAGTATTATTTTTAAAAGCTTTTTTAAAATTAGTTTCTAATTTATACACGTTTTCTAAATCGCTTCTTTCACTCTCTTCAATTAGTGGAGCTATTATATAAATTTGATGGTTACTATCAAGTTCTTGTTTCATCAATTTTAACACATCAATAATTTCATTATTATTTTTAACATAAGTTATTATATCTTTTCTACCTTGTGGTCTTGTCTTTATATTTGATACATCCATATCTCCATATATAGTTAAAGCATAAGTTCTAGGTATTGGAGTCGCACTCATATATAAAATATCTGGCATCATTCCTTTATTGCTCAAATTTGACCTTTGATTAACTCCAAATCGGTGCTGTTCATCTGTTATAACTAATCCTAAATTTTTATATTTAATATCGTCTTGAATCAAAGTATGAGTACCAATAATTAAATCTATTTCGCCATTTTCTAATTTTTGATAAATCTGTTTTTTTTCTTTCTTCTTTGTACTTCCAGTTAATAGTTCTACGTTTATATTATAATCATTAAATAACTTTTTTATATTTTCAAAATGTTGAGTAGCTAATATCTCAGTAGGTGCCATAAAAGCAGTTTGATAACCAGATAAATAATTTATATAAGAAGCAATAATACTAACAATAGTTTTACCACTACCAACATCTCCTTGTAGTAATCTATTCATTCTTTTAGGACTTATTAGATCATCTTTTATTTCTGAAACTGCACTTAATTGATCAGTAGTTAATTTAAAAGGAAGATGTTCAATAAATTCTGTTACTTTATTATAATCTATTTCTCTTTGTAAACCATTGTTTTGCTTTTGATTTTTAAGTTTTAAACAATTAATTTTTAACATGAAAACAAATAATTCTTCATATTTTAATCTTATTTGTGCTTGTTTTAAACTTTCAATATCAAACGGATTATGAATTATTTTAATTGCTTGTTCTTTATCCATAAAATTATATTTGTTTGAAAGAAAAAAAGGTATATAATCAGTAAGTTCATTAATGCACCCATTAATTGCATTATCTATATATTTTGATAACATTCTTTTATTTAAACCTTGAGTAGTTCTATAAATACTTTCTATTTTTACACCATTAATTTTTTCAAATCTAATATCAGAAGCAGTGATAGTATTCTTAAGCTTATTCCATTTACCAATAATGGTAATTTCTTTTCCAATTTGAAAATGAGGTTTCATAAACCCTCTATTAAAAATTACAACATTGACTAACATATCATCTGATAAAACTCTTAAACTCATTTTATTCATGTTTCCTTTTAATCTTATAACAGTTGGAATTTTTTCTATTAATCCTTCTATAATTACTTTTTCGTCATCAGCTTTTAAAGATAGTTTATCAAGTTTCAAAATTTCATATCTAAAAGGATAATAATTTAAAAGATCGCAAATCGTATAAATATTTAATTTATGTAATAGATTTATTGATTTAGGACCAATACCAGACACGTTTAATAAATCCATGATGATCACCTTTTTCTTATATAATATTATAACTAAAATAACTATTAAAAAAAACTATATTGAAAAAAATTAAAAAAAATGTTAAAAAATGTTGACAAATATTTAAAGATGAATTAGTATAGGAACTACCAATTCCCAATTAGGCGAATTGGTGCTAGTATCACACTAGCCAACCCCTTTTTATTCTTTTTTGAAAGGTTGCCCTCAGGGGGTGCAACCTTTCTATTTTTTTATAAAACATTAAAGAAACAGAGATTTATTAGTCTCTGTTTTTTCTTGCATTTCTTCTAGAATTTTTAATTCCTTCTTTTTTTTCTAATCTTCTTTTTACCCCAGGTTTGTCATAGTGTTTTCTTTTCTTGATTTCAGAAGGGACTCCACTTTTAGCAAATTTTTGTTTAAAAACTTTAAGTGCACCATCAACATTATCATTTTTAACTGATACATGTACCATTTTTGTTTCCCTCCCTTCTTGTTTCGCCCTTAATTATAACACAACTAATTTTAATTAACAATAAAAAGTTTCCTAAATTCAACAAAAAGGACAATATTTTTTAAATATTATCCTTTTAAAATTATATAAAGTACAATAAATACTTTTTAATATATATAAATATATTCCACATTAACTTAAGGGACATACCATACCACTACTAATCCTTCTAAGTGCTGAACCTAGACTTCTACCAACATCTAATATTGTAGTAATAATTTTAGTAAAAGCTGATATAAGGGTTCCAGAAAGATTGATTCCCCCTTCTATATTTAATAATTCTTCTTTTTTTAATTCCATTTTTACTTCAACCTCCTATTTTGAACATTTAATTGGTCTTACAAATCCAGATACTATGCCAATTAAAAAAATAATTCCACCTAGTATCCCAGAAAATGTAAGTGTATTTATACCTCCTTCAATTTCTAATAATTGTTCATTACTTAATAACATCATGCCCTCCTATCATTAAAGATTTCTTTAACTATTTTAAAAACTTTTTTAGATTCATAATTTATACTATATGGTATAACTTCATTTTCTGTAGAATTAAAATTATTTAAAGTTAATCTTAACTCTTGATAAAAATCATTATTAACTTTTTTAGGTATACTTAAAGATTGAATTTTAAAATTATATTTTTTATTACCTATAGTAATATAGTTAACTCTATTAAATAAATCTATATCTTCAATATTAATTAAAGTAATTATACAATTCTTTTGAACTAACAATTTATTTTCATACATAAAATTAACATTAATGTTTAATAACATTATAACAATCATTGTTAGTATTACTAAACAGACTATTAAATACTTATGGGTATATTTAAACTCTAATATATCTAAATTTTTATAATCTTTAATATTAATTATTTCATCCATTAATATAAACTCTTCTCTTATTTGTTTTTTTGATATTCCCGTTTTCCATTGTTATAATTCTGTCAAATAAATCTAAATTTTCTAACCTATGTGAAACAACAATAATAGTTTTGTGTAAAGTCAAACTAAATAAATTTTTCAAAATCTTTCTTTCCATATCTACATCAATTTGATTTAAAGCTTCATCTAAAATAATTAAATTAGAATTTTTGGTAAGAGCCCTACAAAGAATTATTCTTTCTCTTTCTCCACCTGATAAGTTAAATCCATTTTCCTCTAATAAAGTATCATAACCTAAATATTTATTGTTACAAATATTATTTACTAAAGTTAATTTACACTTATTTAAAAAAGTATCATAATCTAAATTATTTTTAATCAAAATATTATTCATTATAGTATCATTAAACAATACTTCGTTTTGTGATACATATGTAATATTATTTCTAAGTTCTTTAAGATTATAATCATTAATATCTTTACCATCAATAAAAATCATATTTCTTTTAATATCATTATATCTTAAAATCAATTTTAACATAGTAGATTTTCCACACCCACTTTTACCAATAATAGCTATTCTCTCTCCTTTTCTAATTTTAAGATTTATATTATTTAGAATATTATCTTTATCATTAAAAGAAAATGTAAGACCTTTAAACTCTAGTTCTCCTTTAATATTACAACCGCTATATTTATTATCAATACATAGATTTTCTTGTTTGATTTCAAAGATTTCATTAATTCTTTTTAAAGATGATAAAGCATATCTAACTAATGGCTCCAAATCAAGAATATTTCTTATAGGATTTACAAAATATGATAAAAGTACATTGAAAGTTATAAGTTCCCCTAAACTTAATTTGTTTTGAAGTACTAAAACATATCCTGTAAAAAGAATTATTAAAGAACCAATATCATTTATTAAACTCTTAAAAAATTGTTGTATATTATTATAATTTCTAACTTTGTATTCATGTCCTAGATAATCTACATATTTATTTTCAAAATTATTAGTAATTTTGTTCTCTAAATTCATATTTTTTATTGTTTCAAACCCATTAGTACATTCAAACATGTAAGAATTAGTTTTAGAAAATTTTATCTGAGAAATTAAAATTTGTTTTTTAAAAAGTTTAGAAAAGATAATAACAATCAATAGATATAACATACACATAAAGATAGTTATAATAAATAATTTTAAATTAATATTAAATAAAATAATAGCAATAAAAATTATCATTATAGAATCTAAAAAAACATTGAGTATTATTTTACTAAGTATTTCTTTAATATAGTTTAAATCGTTAATTCTCGATATTAATTCTCCAGAAGTATGGTTTTTAAAATAGTTATATGGGAGGTTAATAATATGTTTAAAAGAAGTGGTTATTAAATTAAAATCAATTTTTTGTTGAAGGCTAAATAGTAATTTATTTCTAAAATAATCACTTATTAATTTTAAAAATATTATTAAAGCAAATATAAATGATATAAAACAAAAACTATAAAAAGAATTACCAAAAAAATTATCAATTATAATTTTAAAATAATAAGAATTAACAATATTTGACCCTATTACAAAAATTGATAATATAATGGTACAAAAAATTAATCTTTTATTTGATAAAAGAATATTTTTGATTAAGGAATAAATTTTATTATTTTGCTCATATTTTGATATCTTACCAATTGGATAAAAAGTTATAATAACTTTTGACCAAATATTATTAAACTCTTTAAAAGTTAATTTCTTAACACCATAGGCAGGATCCATAATTGTTATTACATTATGTTTAAAATCTACTTTATAAATTACTACATAATGTTTATATGATTTATTGATAACTAAATGAGCAATTGCAGGAAGAGTGATAGATTTCAAGTCATTTATATCTGCACATTTTATTCCTTTAGAACTAAATCCTATTTTATTTGCATAATCAATTAAATGAAAAGCAGTAGTACCATTCTTAGTAGTTTTTGTTTCTTCTCTTAATCTTTCTATACCAATATTTCCACCATAATATTTAATTATAGAAAGTAAAGAAGCTACTCCACAGTCTTTTACACCTTCTTGTTTAATGACTATTATTCTTTTTTTCATATTTTACCTCCCCAATAATAATAGTCGTAAACAAAATTTAAAACACTTTTAAAACATTAAAAAAATAAACTAAAATGTTTATTTCAAATTTCTCATATAATGATACATATATTGAAGTGCAACTCCAGAATAAATACCATATTTTTCTTTTGCAAACTCTATAATTTTGTTTTGATTTGATTCAATATTAGGATAAAGTACTAACATAGCTTTAGTAACCCAAGTATCCACAGGAAAAACATCATATTTATGATAAGAAAAAAGTAGAATACAAGAAGCCACTTTAGGACCTACCCCTTTTATTAATTCTAAATAACTTAGCGCTTCATCAGTACTCATGTCATTTATTTTATCCAAATTAATAGTATTATTTTTAATAAGGTCTAATGCATTTATAATGTATGAATCTCTAAAACCTACACCAATATCTTTTAAATCATCTATTGATATATCTTTTAATTTTTCGTATTTAGGAAATAAGTAATATATCTTATTGTTAAATTCACTTTTTTCCCCATACTTCAAAGCTAATTTATCTACAGATTTCATTATTCTTTTTACATTGTTATTTTGAGATATTATATAGGAAATCAACATTTCAAAAGGATCTTGTCTTAATATTTTAAAACCTTTAGAATCTGTAATAGCCTCTTTTAACTTATCATCTAATGATAACAAATATTTATTAATTTCATCATAATTAGTATTTAAATCAAAATATTCTTTAATAACATTTTCTAAATTATCTTCATTATTTGAAATAATAATTAATTCATTATCAACTTGCTTAATGTTTATAACTCTATCACTCAAAATAATAGTAAAACTATTATCTTCTTCCTCAAAAAATCTAAAACATTGTCCACAAGTAATTGTATCTTTTAAATTAATAGAACTATTTTTAATAGTTATCATACTACCGCCTCTTATTTCTTATGCTTACTCCTATTTAATAATTCATCATAACTAATTATAGCATTAGCTTCTTCTTTTTTCACATTAATAACTTCAAAATACCATTTTTGTTGTTTGTCATCCCAAAGTTTAACCATGATTTTATTTCTTAAAATGTTACCATTAAAAAATCTTAAAACATTTTCTTTCATTTATTATACACCATTTCTATAATATTTTCATGGTTAATATATCCATTTTCTAAATGATCTACACGAATTACAGCAAAATATGCAAATAGAATAAACATTAATAAAAATAAAAATAATTCCTTTCTTTGTTTCAAAACATTATTTAACATACTATCAACTTCCCTTCACACTTAATATTCTATACCGAACACACGTTCGTGTCAAGAGTTTTGCGAACAATTGTTTGACAAAATTGTAAATGTGTGTTAATATATATACATAAAGGAGTTGGTCTAATGGAAAAATTAACTGATAGACAAACAGAAATCTTAAATTATATAAAAGAATTTATAGTATCTAATGGATATCCCCCAACAGTAAGAGAAATTGGTAAAGCTTTAGGACTTTCTTCCCCTGCTACAATTCACTCGCATTTAAATAACTTAGAAGCTAAGGGGTTTATCAAAAAAGATAGTTCAAAAAATAGAGCTTTAGAATTATTAGTAGAAAACGAATACGAAAATAAAAATGAAGAAGTAGTAGAAGTTCCTTTATTAGGAAAAGTAACCGCTGGAAGTCCAATTGAAGCAATTGAAAGACCAAATGAATTTTTTTCTTTACCTGCATTTTTAATTCCTAAACAAAAAGAAGTTTTTACTTTAAATGTTAGTGGAGAAAGTATGATAAATGCAGGAATATTTGATAAGGATATAGTAATAGTACAAAAACAAAATACTGCACGTAATGGAGATATAGTGGTTGCAATGACAAAGGATAATGAGGTAACATTAAAAACATACTATAAAGAAAAAGGTTATTTTAGATTACAACCAGAAAATGACACGATGAATCCTATAATTTTAGATAGTGTTACTATTTTAGGAAAAGCTATAGGATTATATAGAAAATTCTAATTTTAAATTAATAGTCCACTAATTATAATTGTGGATTTTATAACAATTATAATAAATCTCATTATAAAGATAAAAATTAATAATTGTAACGCCAAATAAAAATACTTTTATTAAAAAAGATATCCAAAAAAACAAAGGATATCTTTTCTTATTATATGACTTAACAGAGTCACAACAAATCCACCAGTTGTCACCGGTAGATTGTTATCAAAAATTTTACGGAATCAAGACTACATGAGTAGAATTTATACCAGAATAACCATCATAAGAACCGTATGCAAAAATTCCTCCATCGCTATCATCATAGCCTGATCCACGATTAATCCAACTAATAATGACAGAATCTATCTTATAATCAAAATACCAGTTATTTACCTCATATGTTGCGTCTCCTTTTATTGCATTATTTACATCAATTGATGAATTAGATCCTGTGTATTTTTCGTAATATTTGCTTCCATTACTTCCCCCAGGTAAATTATTTGTATCAAATCCAGATATGTTTACATCATTTTCCCAGTTACTCATTATATATTCATTTGCTCCCCCGTGCATATCATAAATACCATATATAGTTCCTGTAGTACTTGCCCCCGTACCTTTATTTAATACCTTGGACCCATCACAGGAAGTATCAGAACAAATAGTATCATTATAAGAATAAATATTAGCTGAACCATTTGGACTTCCGCTACTTCTTCCTGTATATGTACTACTATTATTTTTATAAATTTCTTTATCTGTCCCACTATAATTTGAATTTCCCATCTTTCCATATTTACTTTGCGAAAGGTAAGCCACTGCTCCCCACTCAGTATTTTTCATCATATGGGTATCAGTACTACTTGTTAATCCATATATATTATTTCCTGAAAATGTTATTGCTCCGTTACTTGTATTTCTTGATCCACCGGCAAACTTTAATGATGTATCAAATTGAGTACTTACATCTTGAATTTTTAGTGTTATTTCATTAGGTTTTATTATTGGGGTTGTATTATTACCGCCCATTTCAAATTTTCCTACCCATATTCCTTCTAATTCTTTATCCCAACCTCCTTGATCGTAAGCTATTGTTTTATATACACTACTTCCATCTCTAAATGCTGGATGAGTATAATAACAACTTGTTGATGTTATTGGACAATCTGCTAATTCTTCTCCCGTGGTATCTACACCATTTTCAAATATTACATCTATTTCTGGTGGACTAGCAATTGATGAACTACTACCTATATCACATGGAATTTTATATTTGTACCTTGGAATCCATACCCACATAGTATTGATATCATCCATACTTATTTCAGTTAATGGACTAGCACTTTGATAAGTAGATCTAGTATCACTTGTTACTGTTACTGCATTAGCCCACCATTGATTATCATAATCATACCACTCGCTTGTAACATCTGCTTTTAACCATTTATCATTATCAGAATCATAAATTACAGGTATCATTCCGCTTGCTAATTTTGGTGAATTTGCTCCACTACTATCTTTATAACTTTCTAAAATTGTACCCATTTCATTTCTTCCAGAAAGTAATATAACTTCATTATTTTCATATCCACCTTGAGAACCAATATCTATAGATACATCTTGATTAGAAGTATTTCTTATACCAACTCTAACTACTTTTGAATTACCATCATTTCCAGATTTATTTAAACTAGCACTTGAACTATTCAAACTTTGATCAGAAACACCAACCTCTACATCCAAAACTGTAACTCCAGAAGTAAACCTATAATAAAGTTTATACTTTGTATTTATATTTTTATCGTTAGTAATAGTAATATCAAAAAATTTACTACTACCAGAAGAAACCAAAATAGTTCCATAAGTTTTATCTGTTGATAAAACAAATGAGCTTTCAGTTGAAGATAAAACTTGATTAACATTATTAGCAACTAATGAAGCAACTCCTACTTTTTCTACTGTCTTTTGAAATACAGCCATTGAAGAAAAAATGGAAACAAATATCATAGTAGCTACTAATATAAATGAAGCATATATTTCTCTTATTCCAAAAAAACCACTTTTATTAGTCATTGGAAATCCCACCATTCTCTACTTTAATACTATTTAAATTATATTATATATAAAAAGCATTTTCAAGTAAAAAAAAGTTAAAATGATAATTTTTACAAATAAAAAGATTATTAACACATTATATGTCAATAACCCAAATATTACTTAGCTTCTTCTACTGCCCTTGTTTCTCGTACAACAGTTATTTTAATTGTACCCGGATATTTCATTTCTTTTTCAATCTTTTCTTTAATATCGCGAGCAATCTTATAACTAGTTAAATCATCAATTTTTTCTGGTTTAACTATAACTCTAAGTTCTCTACCTGCTTGAAGAGCATAACTTTTATCTACACCCTCAATATCTTTGGCTACTTCTTCCAATTGTTTTACACGTTTAACATAATTTTCAAAAGAATCGTTACGTGCACCAGGTCTAGCAGCTGATAAAGCATCAGCAATCATTACCAATGAAGAAATAATACTAGTTTGTTCTTTATCCCCATGATGAGATTCAATAGCATTAATTACTACCTCATCTTCTTTATATTTCTTAGCTAAATCCGCACCAATTTCCACATGACTTCCTTCAATTTCAAAGTCAATTGCTTTACCAATGTCGTGTAATAAACCAGCACGTTTAGCAAGTAAAACATTTTCACCAATTTCTGCAGCCATTATTCCAGCAAGATTAGCTACTTCTATTGAATGTTGTAATGCATTTTGTCCATAACTAGTCCTAAAATAAAGTTTTCCTAATATATGAACTAATTCAGAATCCACCTTTGTAATACCTAACTTAAATAAAGCACCTTCACCTATTTCAGTAATTCTGGCATTTATATCCTTACAAGTTTTATCATATAATTCTTCAATTCTAGTTGGATGAATTCTACCATCCTTAATTAAAGTTTCGATAGTAACTCTAGCAATTTCTCTTCTTAAAGGATCAAAACTAGATAAAACAATTGCTTCTGGAGTATCATCAATAATTAAATCAACTCCTGTAACTGCTTCAATTGTTCTAATATTTCTACCTTCTCTACCGATTATTCTACCTTTCATTTCATCATTTGGTAAATTAACTACAGTAACTGTTTGTTCATTTGTAATATCAGAAGCATACTTTTGCATACTCATAACTAATAAATTTTTAGCTTTTCTATCTGCTTCTAATTTAGCTTCAGATTCACGTTCTTTAATATATTCTGCAATCTCTAATCCCATAGAATCTTCTACTTTTTTCATAATTTCATTTCTAGCTTTATCTTTTGAATAACCAGAAATACGTTCTAATACTTCTAATTGTTGTTTTTGTAATTCTTCCAAATTTACTTCCTTATCTTGAATTTCTTTTTGTTTTTGTAATAAATTATTATCTCTTTCATCTAAAAGTTTTTCCCTATTTTGTAAAGCTTGATCTCTTTTGTCAATATTTTCTTCACGTTGTAAAAGTCTATCCTCACTATTTTTTATTTCATTTTTACGCTCTTTTATTTCTTTATCTGCATCTTGCTTTAATCTATAAATTTCTTCTTTTGATTCTAAAATTGCATCTCTTTTAGATTTGTCTGCTTCTTTCTTAGCATCAACAATAATTTTTTCAGCTTTCTTTGAAGCTTTATTTCCTCTTATATAATTAATAATAATTGTTACAATAATTCCAAGAAAAACACCAACAATAACAAGTAAAATGGAGAATAAAATTTTATCCATACAAAAATTCCTCCATCCTAAATAATCAATATATATGTTAATAATAATAAATATATTTTAACGTATATATCTATTGTAATATGTAAAGCATTATTTAGTCAAGGAAGAATTAAAAATTAATTATTTGAGTACCTTATTTAAAACAAGCATTTTAGTTTTCACATCTAACTTGTTAATAATTTCTTTTACTGCATTATCATCTATTATTTCAAAATCAAATTGCAAATTAGGATCTTCATCAATTTTCATTTTAAATCCAAATTCTTTTACATCGCCAAATTTAACATTTATGATAGCATATAAAATTTCTAAAATATTTTCATTAGCATGTATAGGTTTAAAAAGAAATGAAGAACTATTTCTATATTGTTTATATCTAAAAATTAATTCATCTAAATATATACTTTTGAATTCTTTTTCATTATATATTTGTTTAGCTTGTAATAATTTTTGTAATTCTTCTAATTTTTGAATAGACGTTAAAAGATTTTTATGAGCTTCTTCAAACTTTATATATCTATTTTGACAAAAAGAAACACTATTACATTTTATTTCAGGACTTTCATATAAAAATGGATACATATCTGTTGAATCATAACGTAAAATTTTATTGTGAAGTAAATATTGTTGTAACCAAAAAGTAGGAATAAGTTTCCCATTTATTTGCAATCTACGATTAAAATTAGGAGAAATAATACTTTTATCTATCCCGCCTTTTGCCACACTACATAATTTATCTAATAAACTATTACTAATACTATCTTTTTTATCTAAAAATAAAATGTAATTACTATGACTATTATCTATAAACTCAACAATTTCTTCTCTGTTTAAACCTTCTATAATATTAGCATCCAAATCATTTTTTTCAATATCTTTTTTCACTCTTCTATTTGCTTGATCACTAATTATATCTACTGTAACCATATAACCATCCCTTTGTGTTAGTTATTATAACACCTTCATTTGAAAATATCAAAATTTCTTTAAAATATAAGATCTAAGTTTAGTATCTTCTACCCTTTCTATTAACTCATCAAACATAACTTCAATATATAAAGTATTCATAAATTATCATCTCCACATCTAAACTAACATTTTTATAAAAAATAATCATCTGTTTCGACAATAGTTGTCAAATAATGTTATTACAGAACTATTAAAATATTTTTGTATTATAATTATAGAACTTTAGATAATTTTGTAGTATAATACTATCACAGGTGAGCAAAATGAAGTACCCAGCTGGAATTAAAAAATCTATAAAAAAAGATGTATACTATGGAAATCGTGGGATGAATTTAGAAACAGATATAAATGTTACTAATAAATACTATTTAGATAACGATATAGCAGTTATACATAAGAAACCTACTCCTATAACTGTCAATAAAGTAGATTATCCATCAAGAATAGATGCAGTAATAACAGAAGCACATTATAAAATTCCATCAACTACAGATTATAATGGAATTTATAAAGGTAAATATATAGATTTTGAAGCTAAAGAAACTAAAAATAAAACTTCATTTCCACTTTCAAATATACATAAACATCAAATAGCTCATTTAAATGCTATAATAAAACATGGAGGGATTGGATTTATCATAGTAAGTTTTACAACTTTAAATAAATTATTTCTTTTAAAGGGTGAAGATTTAATAGCTTTTATAGAAGAAAGAAGCAGAAAATCAATCCCAATTTCTTATTTTGAAGAAAAAGCAACTATATTAGATTATAAATTTCAACCAAGAATTGACTATTTAAAAGTAGTAGATAATTTGTATAGAGGTGAATTTAATGAAAAATTTAATATCAAAAATTAAAAACTTTTTCAAAGGAAAAGAAGATTTAATACCGATATTTTTCCTAAGTTTTTTAATATTAATAATTGGAATATTTGTAATTGGTATAATTAAAACAGTTTTACTTTTATTAGTAATAGCGTCAATATATGTAATATACGAATATGGAGATGATATAATGAAAAGAATTAAAAAGGGAAAAAATAAAAGTGATACTATTGAAATCACGACAATTAATGATGCAAAAAAAGAAAAAATTTCAAAAGAGAAAAAACCTAAAAAACGAAAAAAATTAAACAATGTCTTATTAGCTTTTTTAATTATTATTTTTGCCGGATTAGTTATTATGGCAGGATTTATGGGATATATAGTTTTAAATGCTCCTTCTTTTGATGCAGAAAAACTTTATTCTAAAGAAAAAAGTGTGGTATATGATAGTAATAATAACATTATTGCTGAATTAGGTTTGGAAAAACGTGAAAAAGTATCTTACGATGAATTACCACAAATTCTAATTGATGCGATTTTAGCTACCGAAGATGCTAACTTCTTTAAACATAATGGAGTTGACTTTGGAAGATTTACAGTAGCGACAATTAAACAATTAATGGGAAAAGATGGTGGTGGTGCATCTACTCTATCAATGCAAATTGTAAAAAATAGATTTACAAGTAAAAAACAAACTTTAACTAGAAAGTTTACAGATATATATTTAGCTGTATTTAAACTAGAAAAACAATACACCAAAGAAGAAATTATGGAATTCTATGTTAATATTCCTTATTTGGGAAATGGTGCTTACGGTGTACAACAAGCAAGCCGTTCATACTTTGGAAAAGATGTAAAAGATTTATCTTTACCAGAAGCTGCAATGATTGCAGGAATGTTTCAAGCACCTAATACCTATGATCCAACAATAAACCCTGAAAATACTGAAAAACGTAGAAATACAGTTTTATATTTAATGAAAAGACACGGATATATAACTGAAGAAGAAAGAAAAGCTGCTAGTGAAGTAAAAATAGAAGACATGTTATCAAATAATGCTACTAGTAAAAATAAATATCAAGCTTATTTAGATATAGTAACAAGTGAGGTAGAAAAGAAAACAGGAAAAAGTCCGTATAATGTTTCAATGCAAATTTATACTACTCTGATACCAGAAAAACAAGATTATATAGAAAAAATTCTAGCAGGAGAAATATATAAATTTAAAGATGACGTAGTTCAAGCAGGAATTGCAGTTACTGATATAAATACTGGAGCTATAGTAGCTATTGGTGGCGGTAGAAATAAGGTAGGTGCTAAAACCTTAAATAATGCGACAATGATAAAAAGACAAATAGGATCTACTGCAAAACCATTATTTGACTATGGACCAGGTTTAGAATACGAAGGATGGAGTCCAGCTAAAACATTTGTAGATGAACCTTACACATATAGTGATGGAACGCCAATTAGAAATTCAGATGGAACGTATAGAGGAACTTTAACTATGAGGCAAGCATTAGCTACATCTAGAAATATTCCAGCAGTTAAAGCTTTTCAACAAAATGATAAGAAAAAAATTAGAGAATTCGTAGAAGGACTTGGAATTACTCCAGAAGAAGATTTGCATGAGGCACATGCGCTTGGAGCTTTTACAGGTTGTAACCCTCTTCAAATGGCAGCTGCTTATGCGGCTTTCGGAAATGGTGGATATTATATAGAACCTTATTCTGTAACTAAAATTATTTATGATGAAGATGGAAGTGAAGAAACTTTCACTCCTAAAAAAACTAGAGCAATGTCAGATTCTACTGCATTTATGATTACTGATATCTTAAATAACGGAATTAATAGTGGTAACATCGGTGGTGGTAGAATATCTGGTGTTCAATATGCTGCTAAAACCGGAACTTCAAATTTTGATGAAGAAACAAAAGCCGCACATGGTTTAAAATCAACTGCAATTAATGATTTATGGGAAGTTGGGTATGATCAAGAATATGCAATTGGTATGTGGTTTGGATATGAAAAAATTTACAGTGATCATTATTTTACTACTGCTAACTGGTCAGATAGAACTGCATTATGGAATGCAATTGCAAGAGGAATATTTGAAAAAACAGGTAAAACATTTAAAGCACCAGATAGTGTTGTAAAAGTTAAAGTGGTACGTGGATCAGATCCATTAAAACTTGCTAGTGATTATACTCCATCAGATCAAGTATTATACGAATACTTTAAAAAAGGAACTGAACCTACTGAAACAGATAATACTAATATGAAAATTCCAGATGTTTCAGGATTAAGTGCTAAAGTTAATGGTCAAACAGTTACTCTTAGTTGGACCGCACCTATTATGCCTGATACAAGTGGATTACCAACTTATTCAATTTATCAAGATGGTACCAAAATTGGAACTACAGATGCTACAAGCTATAAAATTACTTTAAACGAAAATAAAAAATATACTTTTGTAGTTAAAACAAGTTATTCAAATATAGATGGTATTGAAAGTAATGGAGTTAGTACTTCAGTAGATTTAACTGAAACTATTGAAACTGAGCCAATAATATTTAAATTAAATGGAGATGAAGTAATAACTTTAAATGTAGGAGAAACATTTAATGATCCAGGAATATTTGTTCTAGAAGGAAACGATGATGTATCTAGTAAAGCAACTATAGTTAAGACTCCTGAAACTCTTGATACTAGTGTTGCAGGTAGTTACACAATTACATACAAAGTAAGTTATAAAGATCAAACAAAAAAATTAACCAGAACAGTTAATGTTGTTGATAATAGTAACCCTCCTACAACAGAATAGTAAAAAATAATGGCTACTAAACCATTATTTTTTTCTTTTTTCATTTTCTTCTTTACAAATATCATATAACTTACATTTAGTACAATCAGGACCTTTGGCTTTACAGTTATATCTTCCAAATAATACCATTTGATGATGAAATTTACTCCAGTTATTTTTATCAACTTTTTTCATTAATTTCTTTTCTATTGTAGATACATCATCATCTTTTTTAGCTAATCCTAATCTTTTACTTACTCTTGAAACATGGGTATCCACAGCTATAGCAGGAACATTATATATATTACTTAATACTACGTTGCAAGTTTTTCTTCCTACTCCACTAAAACTTTCTAGTAACTTCCTATCATTAGGAACTATTCCTCCACATTCTTCATCCAGTCTTTTAGCTATTTCTTTTACAAATACAGCCTTTTTTCTATATGTTCCAATCTCTTTTATAATATTTTGAATATCCTTTAAATTAGCCTCTTTTAAAGCTTTTAAAGAAGGATATTTTTTAAATAATATTTCTGTTACCTTATTAACTCTTTTATCAGTAGTTTGAGCACTTAAAACTACTGCGATAAGTAATTCATAATCTTTATTATAATTCAATTCACATTTAGGATTTGGATATAAAGTATCCAAATAATTTTCAATTTGCTCTATCATTTGTCATCACCATTCAACCAATCATAATCAAAAATTTCTATTTTCTCTTCTTTTTTATTTCTCTTAATATTATTCTTTTTAACATCCAAAACAGTTTTATAACCTTTCTTTTTCCATTCAAAAAGAATTTTATCAATATATCTTAAATTACTAACCCCATTAAAAGTAGCTTCTTTTAAAGCCTCAATGATTAATTCATCACTAAAACCTTCTTTATTCCACCCTCCAATAATCTCATATTCCATAGGAGATAAAGTTCTACCAAATTCATTTTCAAAAAGTTCAAACAAGTTTGTATTTACTTTAACATCATTATTTAATTCTTCCATCATAAATAAAGAAAGCTTTTTATAAAACAAGTCACAAGAAATATATTCTTCAGTAATTCCCAATTTGTTTTTCATAAGCTCAATAGATAAAAGTTGTTTGTTAGATAATGAATTAATTAACTCTAATATCTTTTTAACATCTAAATTTAGTTCTTGAGCAATAACTTTAGGATTAAATATTATAACCCCATTATTATTTAATAAATAAATAAGTACAATAAACTCTTCTGCAGTAAGATTTAATTTATTATAATTTAAAAATATATATTTAGGAATAGTAATAGTTCCAAGCTTCATAAAATCAATTAATTTATCAGTATTTTTAATACTCATAATACCACTCCTATCTATTAACACTTATTTTCTTAATTAACTCTTTAGTAAGTGCATCATAATAATAATAATTTAACCCATCCTTATCTTCTTTTTGAACTTCGTATATAAGCTTCTTATCCTTATATCCAATTTGATAATCCTTTTCATCAATATTAGCTAATTTAGCTTCTTCTATACTAAAAACCATATTATAATCTTTTGAAATAACTCCAATATACTTCTTAGTATCTTTAGTATATGACATAATATAGTACGATTCTTCACCATTATATACTGTTACCTCTTGAATACTATCAATATTATAATTTAACATAACTGTAGTTTTAGCAGTCTCAATATTTTTTTTAAGGTTACTACTACTTAAATTAGTCATAAGTATAACTGCAATTACTCCTATTAATAAAACCCCTACTACTACTAAAATAATTTTTTTCATGTTATCACCAGTAATATTATACCAGGTTTAATTTACTATTGGAATAACAATTATATTAAATTCTTTATTTGAAACTTTTAAAATCGTATAGTAATCTTTTTCAATAGTATATAATTCTGTCCAATCATCATATATTTGTTCTTGAGTTAAAATTGGTAATGGATTATTATAGTTTTGAAAAATTACATAAGGATTTCCAATTAAGTCTTTTAATACATCATTTTTAAAATTAAACATATATAGAAATTTACAATCTTTAAAATTATTATCTATATTATACTGTTCTTCATTAAAAATACAAAAATTATCTTTACCTACTTTTAAACTTATAAGATTGTTTTTAGTAGTAAGAAATTTACTTTCTTTATCAAAAATTTTTAACATAACAGGGGTTATATTATACAATTTATCAACATTAGTTATATTGTTCTCATTTAATATTTTTTCTATTTGTTTATCATTTACACTATAATTTAAAATTACAATAGATGTTATGTTATTTTCCTTTATATATAAAGCATTTAAATTTTTATTTAAGATAAAAATTAATAAGCTATCATCTTTTTTAACTTTAATATTGTATTTGGTATTTTGGGATGCATTAGGGTGTATAAATATACAAAATGTTACTAGAAATAACATAATTATAAATATTTTAATAAACCTCATAAAAAAAACACCTCTACAAAAGAGTATGTTTATTTGTATTTTTTTATAATATATTCTCTAATTTTATCCTCACTATTAATTAATTTTTTATATACAATCTGTTTTTCAAGATCATTTATTACTTCACTAACCCATTTACCTGGTTCTTTATTTAAAAGTTTTATTATTTGTTCTCCTGAAAAATTAATTTCATTTTTGTTATAAATACTAAGTTCTCTATATATAGCATTTACTTTTTCTTTTTTTATTCCTTTAATTTCAGCTACTATAGAAGTAATATAGGCCCCATATTTATATATTATATATAAATCTAAAATATTAGTTTTTTCGTTTAATAATTTTTCTATTGTAAAAATTATTTGTTCTTCTTGTTTAGTAAAACTGTATTTATTTAATACATTAAGTTGTGCCCAAATTCCATGTATATCATCTACAATTTTTAATTTCTTTATATTTTCTAATTCCAAAGGTTTATCTAACCCTAATTTCTTAATTAATTTGATTCCATATTTAACATTTTTACTAGCAAAGATTTTATCTAATTCTTCTTTCTTTCTAGTATATGATAATGTTTTCAAATATTTAGAATTTCTTTTTATAGCATGAATTGTTTTATTTTCTATTTTAAAATTTAATTTAGTGGCAAATCTTACACATCTTAAAATTCTAAGTGCATCTTCTTCCAGTTTTTTTTCTGGATCTCCAACTACTTTTATCAATTTCCCGTTTAAATCTTTCATACTATTTAATACATCTATAATTTCTTTTTCACTGGTCATACAAAGAGTATTAATAGTAAAATCTCTTCTTACTAAATCTTCTCTTAAATCATTAGTATATTCTATTTCAAGTGGTTTTCTATGATCAACATATTTTTTTTCTTTTCTAAAAGTAGTGATTTCAAAATTAATTTTTTTATAGGTTAAACTTATACTCCCATAATCTTCATTAGGGATTGCAGTAGGAAATATTTCTAATACTTCTTTTGGTTTAGCATTTGTACATATATCTACATCAATAGATGGAATATTTAGAATATAATCTCTTACAAAACCTCCTACAATATAAGCTTTAAAATTCTTCTCTTCTAACTTTTTTAAAATCTCTATACTAACTTCAAGCATTTTTCACCACCTTAATAATTATATCATGAAAACAAATTAAAAGAGCAAATAAATTATTTGCCCTTTCATTTATTAATTTAAAGCATCTTTTAATTTACTTCCAGCTTTGAAAGATGGAACAACTTTTTCAGGAATATGAACAGTAGCTCCTGTAAGTGGATTTCTACCATCTCTTGCAGCTCTTGTTTTAGCTTCAAAAGTTCCAAATCCTACTAAAGCAACTTTTCCTTCTTTTTTTAATCCTTCTTTAATTCCTTCTAAAGTTGCATCTAAAGCACGTCCTGCGTCAGCTTTTGTTAAACCTGCTTTTTCTGCGATTACATCAATTAATTCTTGTTTTGACATGTTCTTTTACCTCCTATTTGTCATTTAAATAAGCTGTTTTATGCTTACATTTATAAAATATCATGTTTTAACGCTTAAATCAATGTTTTATTGAAATTTTGATAATTTTTTTAACAAAATTTAAACTAAATTAAGTATTGGTAGTGTAATCTTTACAATTGTTCCTAAGTTTTCTTCTGATTCATATAAAATAGTTCCATTATGACCATCAATAATTTCTTTTGATAAGCTTACTCCAAGTCCGGTTCCACACTTTTTAGTAGTATAAAAAGCTTCAAATATCTTATCTTTAACTTCTTCACTCATACCAATACCGTTATCTTCTATCTTAATAACAATATTATTATTTACCACTCTATAATTAATCTTAATTTTAGCGTCACTAATATTTTCTAAAGCTTCTACACTATTTTTAATTACATTTATAAATGCTTGTTTAAGTCTATCGTAATCACCATTAATATATATTTCTTCATCTTTAATTTTATATTCTAATTTAATATGATTTTCATTTAATAAATTATTTAAAGTATCAAGTACTTCTTCTAACAATAATTCAATATCCATTACATCTAAATTAAGTTTAATTTTAGAAAATTCCATAAAGTCATTCATAATAGTTAATGTTCTATTAATTTCTGATCTTATAATTGGTATAAATTTTAAATGATCCTTATTATCTTTATCAAACATATCTAAATATCCTTTACATACTGCGATAGGATTTTTTATCTCATGTGTAATCTTAAATAATGAATTTCTAAGTTGTTTTTCTTTTTCAATTTCTTTAATACTTGTATGTATATTAGCAATATTATATGACTTCTTAAGTAAATATAATATTAATAAAGTAATAATTACATATATTATACTATTTAATATAGCTTTTAAAAACTCTAAATCAATATAAAATATACTTACTATAGAATGAATAGCTAAAAAAGTTATTATTAATACTTTATAATTAATTTTCTCATTATAATAAAGTAAGAATAATATATAGCTTAAAATATTTTCTACAAATAATAAAATTGGATTATAATTAAAAATTATTATAGAATAAATTATTATTAATATAGGAAATAAAAATGAACAAAACTTTCTTTTACATAAAAAACATATTAATACTGGAATACTAACTAATAAATATGAGTTAGTTCCTAATTTTAAACATAAATATATTGATGTAAAAAGTGAGATTTCCAAAAACAACTCATTACTTTTTTTAGAAAAATCTTTATTGTATGCAATATAAAACAAATAACACAATAATGGAAAAGTTATATAAATTATATTAACAATTACATTATCTAAAATACTCATTTACCCCATCCCTTTTCTTTGATAATTGTATTATATTCTTTTTTTTAGTTGAATTTTGTCACATGGTGTCGAAAAAAAATAAGAAGTAGTTTTTTTACTTCTTATTATCTAAAATATAGTCATCTATATATTTTTTTAATGTTCTAGCATTACTTCCTAAAATGATTTTTAATTGATTATCAATTTCTACGATTCCTCTAGCACCAAGCTTTTGAATTGCATCTTTATTTACTATACTAACATCTTTTAAAGTAACTTTACATCTTGATTTATTTACTTCTACATTTAAAATGTTTTCTTTTCCTCCAAGATAACTAACTAGTTTGTTCATTTCAATTCTAACATCTTTTTTATTTAATCTAACTATTGCGAAAGCAACTAATAATAAAACTACTATTATAATAATATATTGATATAACATATAATCACCTATTTAATTATACTATTAAATGGAAAAATTTGCAAAAGAATTTTAAGCTACAAAATTTATATCTTTGATTCTAAATAAAATATAGGTTTTAGCTATATACTAATTTTTATTTTAAGAATATGTTAATAGTGAATAGAAGAAGGGGTGGAATATATGTGTAATAACAATAATTCAAACAACAATGCAAATAAAACAAATTGTATTACAGAAATCTTACAAGTTATCTTAGTATTACAACAAAGTGTTTGTGGACCTGAAACTTGTCTAGACTCATGTGATAGACCAGTGTTAGGTTGTGGAACTCCAATCAATTGTAATACAAGACCAGTAACACTATATACTTGCTGTGGAAATGGTACACCATGGAACATGCCAGTATCTAGAGAAGCAGACTGTTCAGCATCATGTGAAACTTCATGCGTATTTAGAATTGAAAAATTAGATGGAAACTGTGCAACATTTAGAGTATTAGTACCTAACAGAGATTCATCAAGTCCTTGTAATTATGATGCAACAGATTCATTCTTCACAATAAATTGTGATTGTATATGTGCTATTAAATGTTTAAATGATACTTGTGTTGATTGTTTGTAATTAAATAATTCCAAAAGATAAAAAGACTAGTTATTTAGTCTTTTTATCTTTTGGATATCACTCTTACCAAGTTTTTGACAATTTAAGTTGTCAAATAAGTCATCAGCATTTTTTAGTAAATCAATTATTGAACTATCAATTAAATAAGCTTCTACAGGATTTTTAGGACAAATGGAATGTCTTTCTCTTAATTTAACAATATCAAAAGGTTTAGTAAGGTTAGTATTTTTATTAACCTTAAATCTTTCTTTTCCTCTATAAAAAGTCTTATCAAATAGTTGCTCTTCAAAACCATAATTCGTGTGTACTATTTCTAAATCTTCTTTACTGAATTTATCAAATCTAGTATTTTTACTTTTTATATATGAAACATCATTAGCTATTTTGGAATTTCCCGTTTTACTAACTGCTGATAATATTATAACCTTTTCATCGTATATATTAACAATAATATTACATTCACTCAAAGTAATTTCAAAAGGTTTTATCTCTCTTAACTTTCCACTAAGTAAAAAAGTATCGTAGTTAATTTTTCTAATATTTAATGCGCTAATTAAACTATTTTGAATATCAATTCTATTTAAATATGTTTTTAAAAGTTTGAATTCTAAATTACTTACTCCATTCACTATACATCCCTACTTCATTTTTATAATATCAAACCAATAGTTAATTTGTCAATTATTATACTGCTTCAATATCATCTATTTCATTAATATTAATAAGTTCATCATCTAAAGTAATCAAGGATGAATTTGTTCTTCCAATTAAACTCTTTGTAATTGTTTTACCACCTATTTTAATTTTTACATTAACTTTATATACATTGTTTGGAGATTTAAATAAGTCTACTATTTTATTTCTAATATCACTTTGTTTTACAGTATTACTTAAATTATATTTTTTAATAATTTCTTCTTTAGTATTTTGATTAGGATCTTTTTTTGAAGTGACATTAACATTTTTTCTTTCTAATTCGGAATAAAAAAATTTTTTGTTATTACTAACATTATTTACTCTATTTGCAAAAACTTTGGGTAATTTATTATCCATGTTATCACTCTCCTAGTTAAATAATATGCCAAAACTTTACAAAACTTTCATTGTAAAAATACTTATTTTGGTATATCATATTAATAGGTGAATTTAAATGAAAAATGTCTCAAAATATAAAGTAGAAAAAGGAATATTAATTCCTTTAATAATTTTAGCTATAATTAGTATTACTACAATATATAGTGCCCAGGGATTACTTAATTCAAGTTATAGTAGTTTATATATTAAACAAGCACTTTGGTTTATTGTAGGGTTTATTTTAGCTTATCTTTTAATGTATATAGGTAATGATTTTCTTTATAAAAATGTTTATATACTTTATATTATTGGTATAATCTCTCTTATTGCACTTCTTTTATTTGCACCTACAATTAATCATGCTAAAGCTTGGTTTTCAATTCCTGGAATTGGGACTATACAACCTAGTGAATTTATGAAAATAATTCTTATTTTAACTTTAGCACGGGTGATAAATGATTTTAATGAAAAATATGATTCACCTACTTTACTAGATGAATTTAAATTTTTACTTAAAGTAGGAGTAATAGTACTTATTCCTTCAATTTTAACCTTCCTGCAACCTGATACTGGTGTAGTTTTGATTTATTTATTAATAACATTTTGTATGTTATTTGTAAGTGGTATAAGATATAGATGGTTTGTATTTGCAATAGGGCTTTTAGTATTATCATTAGGTTCCGTATTATTAATTCATTTTTTAAATGAGGATTTATTTATTAAAATTTTTGGTACTGATTTCTTTTATAGAATAGATAGATTATTAGACTGGAAAAGTGGTAGTGGAATGCAGCTTGAAAACGCTTTAATGGCGATTGGTTCTGCTGGATTATTTGGGAAAGGATTTTTACAAACTCCAATTTATTTTCCTGAACCACAAACAGACTTTATTTTTGCAGTATTTGCAAGCAATTATGGCTTGATAGGTTCAATAGGATTAATCGGTTTATTAGTATTCTTTGATATTAAAATAATTGGTTTAGGAAGTAAAAGTGTTAATAATATAAATAAATATACAATTGCAGGAATTGCTGGTATGTTAATTTACCAACAAATTCAAAATATTGGAATGACTATTGGGTTACTTCCTATTACAGGTATTACTCTTCCCTTTATAAGTTATGGGGGATCCTCCTTATTATCGTATATGATAATGGCTGGTTTATTGTTTAGCATTTCAAATGAAAACTTAAGATTTACAAATAAATAAAAAAATAGGATTGAAATTAATTTTCCAAACCTATTTTTTTATTGGTAAATAATTTTAACATAATTCCAAATCCAAGTGAAATTTCAATAATAGTTGCTATAAAACTTATAAAAGGAATAAATTTTAATAGATAAATAATCAAAATTCCGATACTACCTATAAAGAAATCATTAGTATCTTTTTTTAATAATTTTTTAAATATAAACATTCCAATATAATATCCAGATAATATAAATGAAATATATATACTAATTATATAAATTACTAAAAGTAATAATCCCAATGAAATTCCAAGACTTGATATTAAGAGAATTAATATTGTCAGTGGAATTAAAATTAAAGCAAGTAACCCTTCAACAAAAGTTAATAAAGAATCCTTTATTTGACTTTTTATATGTTGTTTTTTAATTTTCTTAAATAACCTAGGAATTATAAGTACCATTGCAAGTAATACTACAAGCATTCTTATAAAAGATAAAACTCTTTCAATAATAATATTAGTTATTGTAGGACCTACTTCTTCTGTGCTTTTTGTTTTTATAATATTATTTATTTGAGCTTTGTTATCAATTTTAGTTTTAGCATTTTTGTTATATTTTAAAGTACCTAATATATTACTATTTTCAGTTACCTCAAACGAAGATGTATTTAAAGTAACATTACCATTAATATTGGCATTATCAATTATAATATTTTGTCCGTTAATTATTAAATCTCTACCTATTGTCCCTGAAATAGTAATATTATTTCCATATATTACTAAATCACGATTAATAACTGTATCTTTTATAAAGTTAATTTCATTTCCTAATATAAAAGCATCATTATTTATAGTACCGTTTATACTTATAATATTTCCCACTGATACTAGATAGTCAGTTGTAGAATTAAATTTAAAACTATTAGCGCCAGCAAATAATATTCCACTTATATTTTTATCAACTTTAACATTATTTCCTATTAAAGTACTACTTCCTAATATTTCTTCAGTCAAATTAATATTTTCTTCTATTTGTGATATAAATTGTTCTTTCGCACTTACTATTGGAATAAAACTAGAAAATGCAAAAAGAATAGTTAAGACTAATTTACTTATTTTTTTCATATCTACCCTCTCCTTATAATAAGATTATACTATAAATTTTAACTAAAGGTCACTTCTTTTAATAATAAAAACTTTACTCCCTTTATAAAAAGCATAAAAAACATCATTTAGTTCTATATTTTTATTTTTTAATATTCTTTCTATCCAGTTTCTACTCTTATTAATTTCTTTTAAAATATCTTCTTGAATTTTTCCATCTAAAATAATAGCAAATGGATAACTAGAAGGAAAATTAAAAAAGTTCTTTTTAAAAATTGAAAGATTTCCGCTAGTTTCTAAGATAGCATAATCTACTTCTTCTAGACTTCTTACTCCACTTTCACGAAGTTGCATTAATAGATCATCTAAATTATATTTTTGTTTTACCATCTCTTTAAAATTAATTTTACCACTTTTAACAATAACAGAAGGTTTACCATCTAAAAAATCTCTAGTCTTGGGAATTTTTAATGAAATAAAAGCTAAAAGAAATTGTAAAAGGGTTAATAAAACTATTGGAATTAATGACATAAAAATAGTATCTTTATAATTTTCAATACTTATCGCAACTAATTGAGATATAAGAATTGAAACTATTAAATCAATAATTCCTAATTGTCCTACTTCTCTTTTTCCCATCAGTCTATAGAGAACTAAAACAGTAAAATAGAAAAAAATAGTTCTAAATATAACAGTAAAATAATCCATAATAATCACCTATATACGTTATGGGAGAAGTCATATATTTTTATTCACTACATAGTATTAATTAGGTGATTATTATGTTAAAAACATATTTAAAAGATCTTATGTATACTTTTTTGACTATTATAATTGGAGTTTTAATTTTAACTGTTTTTAATTATTTTGATATTTTAGGTGATAAAACTACAAATATTATTAAAATGATTTTAGTAGTTTCAACATTAGTATTTAGTGGATTTTATTTATCAAAAAGAAGTTCTAATAGAGGATTTTTAGAAGGAATTAAAATTGGCGCTATTATTAGTATGTTTTTATTATTAGTTTCTATATTAGGATTTAATAAAAGTTTTGAATGGAAAAATTTAATTTATTATGTTATATTAATATTTTCTTCAATGACTGGTGGTATTATAGGAAAGCAAGGACATACTGAAGAAGAAAAAAATTAGATTTTTGAAAATCTAATTTTTTTATTGAATAACATAAGGATCAGATTCAGTACCAGTACCACTTGTTACTACTACATCTCCTCTTAAATTAATTACAGGTCTAATTACTGCATCTGAAGTATCAGTGACGTATACCACATTTATACCCCCTAAATTAGAATCAAAAATTTTTATATAAGTAGCTAAATCTGGCGTTAAGGTGTAAAAGCTTACTCCGCTTAAATAATGATTAGGACACTGAGCATATTTAAATTCATCACTTGTAATCATCCCTGCTTTTTCATTTGCTATAATCGCACCATTGAAACATTTAAATGCTTTAGATCTATTAGTTGGATTCCCTACTGGAGGGTTGTTAGCTGGATCTTTTAAATATTCTTCAAATCCTGAAAAGTCATTACAAAAATCTCCTATTTGGATTTTGCTATCTATATTACTTTCAGTAATGTTACTTGTGTACCAATTATCCACTACTTGTTTAATTTCACTATCTGTTCCATCACTATTTATATATTGTGCTAATCCTTTTGAATTAAATATTGAAGTTCCAATTGAACCATCAAGTATTAATTTTATACTACCATCTTCATTTATTCTTACTATTCTCCATATTATTGGATCGCCTGTTGTATATCCGTTTCCACTAGTTTTATATGTTCCTAAACTTACATAATTATTTGTAACATTTCCTCTATAATAATAGGTTGGAAATCCAAACTCTGTTTGGCTAATATCATCTTTTTGTACATATAATCCTAAATCTGTTGAACCATCTTCAAAGTTTGGTGCTGAAGTTATAACATTACTATTGTTGTCTCCTAGAATATTACTTGCTAAAGTATTTGTTTTAACTGCTTCTCCTACTATTTTTACTTTTCCTCTTAATGATCCTGCCATTAGTCTTGATTGATCTTGGTCTGTTTCATTTATCCAAATATACAAATTGTATTCTTTTGGAGTTGTACTATTTATTAATACATTATTTGCCATATTTATACTTGTACTTCCATCTAGTGTTTGCGCAAATGTTCCTGTTGTTAGTTTAGTACTTCCTTCATATAAAGCCCACTTTAAATCGTAATCTTTAAAGTTGTCACTTAGCTCTAAATCTCCTAAATCTATTCTTACATATATATCTTTATCTCCTGCATTATTTTTTGCAATGGTAAATGTTTTCTTTACTGCTTCTTCTAATATTTTATCTTCTGTTATTGGTCCTATATCTGTAGCTATTATTTCATTATCTGGATCTGGTCCATATTTTAATGTTAAATTTTTACTTGTAATTGTTATATCTTTACTATGTGCTTCTGCTACAAAGTAAGCTATAGTAAGTCCTATTACCCCTATAATTAACACTATTATTCCTATTACTACTAGTGTTACATTCTTTTTATGTTTTTTCTCCTCCATAAATATACTTCCTTTCATTATCAACATTTTACATATTTAAGATATCATATTACCCCCCCCGGTCAAGTTTTTTCTACCAACAGAAGGTTACTTTATATTTTATACTTAAGTATCGTATATATCCCATATATTTTAATTATACTTTTAAGATTTAAATATTGCAATGATAATATTTAAATTTTAAAGTAATTTACTATTTATTCTTCTCATTATAAAATAAAATTAATATTGAAATAATTATTATTAATATCATTAATATAAAAATTAAAATATTTAAAAATTTTGTATCACTCATATATCTACCCTTGTTACTTTATAGTTAATTCAATTGTTTAAAAAAAACAACATATTGTTGTTTTAACTTTGGTTGTATAATAAATAGTGTTGGTGAAAAAACCACAGACACAGTTTTTTTGTATAAAAAGGACATGTAATCTGATACAAT